>CAYZQQ010000035.1:0-16041 GCA_964480075.1 uncultured Anaerolineaceae bacterium | reverse complement strand
GGGGGGGGGGGGGAGGAACGCAGACGATATCGTTGGGGGCATTTCGCGCCGTTTCGAGAAGTACCAGCGGGTTCCATGCAAAGGCAAATTGCCCCACGGTTTTCCATTCCGGGCGGATGATTGTCAGAATATCGCCGATGAGCCAAATGCTCACCCCGTAACTGATGACGGCAATGGCTTTGAGGGTGAAAAGATGCAGCAAAAAATCGCCGTGAACGGGTTCAAACGTGCTCAGCGACAGCAGTTCCCACACGGGACCGTATGGCGATGGGGCATTCACCCATTCCGCGGCGAGTTTTACCCATTGGTCGCCGGGGGGGAGCGCCGATGGCGAGGTCGCCAGCGGGTTAAGATGGTACAATGCCCATCCCCGGGTGCGAATGGCATAAATAAAAAGGTCGATTGCCAGCACGGGATAGCTAAAAAATAGCGTGCCCGCGAAGACGAGTGCAGCATACGGCGCGCCGGTGGGTAATGGTGTGTTCATCAGCCAGAAATAAATGCCGAACAATACCGAAATGCCCAGCAAAAACGCAATAACACCCGCCGCAGAATAGCGGGTGAGCTTCGCGTAGTCAACGGGCGGGATTACATTATAGAATTTCTGCAACGGAAATGGCAGCGAAAATACGCCCGCGTACACTATTTCTGAGACGATGGTTAAACTTACAACAATGGCAATAGGTTTTTTGAGGGTCATTGGGTTGTCGAAAGTATCTCTTCAATCTTTGCAATCAAATCGCGCGGGGAAGTGGTTTTTGCAATCAATGCTATCGCGCCGGCTTCCATGGCTTTATTCGCCATATTGCCGGTTTCGTACGCCGTAAAAAGCACGATGGGAATATCGCTGAGTGCCGGGTCGTTTTTAATGGCGACTGTGGCAGTGGCACCATCCATAATGGGCATCATCAAATCCATCAAAATTAAATCGGGATGATGTGCTTGCGTTTGTTCAATGGCTTCTTTGCCGTTTGAGGCTTTCAAAACCGTCATTTTTGCCCGCCGAAACGTAAATTCCAATAGAGTCAATTGCGTGGGTTCGTCATCAACACACAAAATTGTGGGCATAAGTTCCTCGGTCTGATTTGGTGTAAGATAATCCAACTGACAGTATCGTACCATAAATTCACCGCCAGCACAAAGGTTTATCTATTTTGCAGATGGTGCTATAATGGGGTGTCGGTGTTGCGCCGATCGCCAAAAACGGAAAACTGAAAACCAATTTTTCACAGGAGGATGCCACCATTGCTCGCCAAAGTCAATAGTTGTTCCGTAATTGGGTTGGATGGGGTATTAATTGATGTTGAAGTGGATATTGCCAACGGATTGCCCGCTTTTAATATTGTGGGATTGCCCGATGCGGCGGTGCAGGAAGCCCGTGAGCGGGTGCGCGCCGCTATAAAAAATACCGGTATGCCGTTTCCGCGCACGCGATTGACGGTCAATCTTGCTCCCGCCGACATTCGCAAAGCGGGTCCCGCTTTCGATTTACCGATTGCGGTGGGCACGCTGCTCGCCGCCGAAGCGATTTTCGGTGATGTGGAACACGCCATCTTTATGGGCGAACTGTCGCTGGATGGCAGTGTGCGGCACGTCAGCGGTATTTTATCGATGGCATTGCTGGCACATCATCTGGGCTACACGCAACTTTTTGTGCCTGCCATTGATGCATTGGAGGCGGCATTAATTGAAGGGGTGACCGTGTATCCGGTGCAAACATTGTTGCAGGTCATCGACCATCTTTCGGGACACCGGCGAATGTCACCATATACCGCTGACCGTGCGCTGGATGATGGCGAACCGCTGGCGGTGGTGGATTTTGGCGAAATAAAGGGGCAGGAACACGTGAAACGCGCGGCGGAAGTGGCGGCGGTGGGCGCACACAATATGCTGATGATGGGTCCGCCCGGCAGTGGGAAAACACTCATCGCTCGCGCAATGCCCGGTATTCTGCCCCGGCTGTCGCTGGATGAAGCGTTGGACATCACCCGCATCTATTCCGTGGCGGATTTGCTCCCTGCCGGTAAACCGCTCGTTCGGCGACGACCTTTTCGTGCGCCGCACCACACCATCAGCTATGCCGGACTCATCGGCGGCGGGCGATTCCCCAAGCCGGGCGAAATCAGTTTGGCGCATCGGGGCGTGCTGTTTTTGGATGAATTGCCGGAATTCGGGCAGCGAATGTTGGAAATGCTGCGTCAGCCGCTGGAGGACAAAACAGTGTCCATCAGCCGCAGTGCCGGGTCACTGACATATCCGGCGAATTTTACGCTGGTCGGCGCGATGAACCCGTGTCCCTGCGGCTATTACGGCGACCCGGAAAAAGAATGCACCTGCTCAATGTCGCAGGTGCAGCGATACCAAAAACGCATTTCCGGTCCGTTGATGGACAGGATTGATATTCATGTGAATGTGCCGCGCATCCCGTATGAAAAATTGGCGGACAAACGGGTGGGCGAAACCAGTGATACCATTCGGGCGCGGGTGGAAACAGCGCGGAAAACCCAGCGGGCGCGATTTGATGGGACGGCGCTGCGAACCAATGCTGATATGGGTCCCGGCGAAATTCGGCAGTTCTGTGCGCTGAATGAAACCGGCGAAAACCTGCTGAAATCAGCCGTGCAGCAAATGCATCTCAGCCCGCGCGCGTACCACCGGGTGTTGAAACTGGCGCGCACCATCGCCGATTTGGCGGGAGCGGATGCGATACAGCCGCCCCATTTGGCGGAGGCATTGCAGTATCGCCCGCGCGAAACGATATAAAAAATGAACAATGGGCACTTGTCAATTAGCAAAAGTCACTGTGCAAAGCCGCGTTTGGGATAATCAACTTAATTGGGATGGCGCAATAATTAGACCTCTTGCAAAAGTACTAAATTTAGTTTAGGGATATTTTTCTAAAGCAAAAAAAGATGACTTTTCACCGTATTTTTTCCGATGTCATTCCCGCGAAAGCGGGAATCCATAGTTTTTTTCTGGATACCGGATATTTCCCTGCGGGAAATTCCGGTATGACATACTTATGCAAGAGGTCTATTGTTCATTGATAATTGATTGTCCAGCACCAAATAGGCATCCATCGGCACGCCGCTCGATTTTGTCAGCACATAATCGGGGTCAAGCTTTTTGACCATCACTGTCTCGCCGAGCAGGTCATACGTGCGCTGGTCGATATAAATTTCGCTTTCGTCACGCCCGTTGACCGCCATTTTGCTCAATTTGTTGCTGAGATTCACCGCTGCGCCGACCATCGCGCCCTCTGCGCCGACGGTTCCCACCCGCACGTCGCCGGTGGCAATGCCGATACCCATTCCAGTTTGCAAAAATTTTTCGTTTTTCAGTTGCCATTCTGCGCGCAGCTGAAGATATTCTGCGCGCATTTGAGTGGCGGCAATCAGCGCGCGCAACGCCGGGGTGACCATCGATTCGCCGCGCCGGTCGGGATATTTTCCAAATACCCCCATCACGCTGTCGCCCAGACTTTTGTCCATCGCGCCGCCCGCGTTCACAATGATGGTAGACATTCGAAGCAGATATTCGTCCAAAAACTCAATCATCAATTCCGGTCCCACCGCATCGGTGATGAAAGTTGAACCGTGAATATCGCCCATCACCACCGTCACTTCATCCTGTCGTTCCAGAAGTTTGTGCAGATAGCCGGGGTCGTAATAATCTTCGGCGGTGGGGCGCGGCTGCTGACGGTGCGAACGCAATAGCCGGTAGCCGGATGTTTCTACCAGCGCGTGCGCCGAGGGTGGACGGTGCATCACTTCATCAAAATCATCCCGGCGCAGAGCCAGCAATTGCACATCGCCGATGCAGCGGGCGGTGACCGTGCGCGGTACGGCGCGCAATAGCGCCATTTCGCCAAAATAATCGCCGACGCCCAGCGTTTTGACCACTGCCGGTTCGGCGTTTTGATGCGGTGGCGACGCCAAAATTTCCACATCACCGGATTCGATGATGAAAAATGTATCGCCAAAATCACCCATCCTAAAAATGATGCTGCTCGCGCTGAAAGTGGATACTTTGAACCGCTGCACCAGCGTGATGGTTTGTTCCAGTGTGAGTTTGCTCAACATAGGAATGCTTTCCAGCACCGACACCACTCCGGCGGTGATGGCACGGTCAACCAGCTCGAATTGCGTTTTGGCATTGGTATAATCGGGTTTCAATTGTAGCGCAATCCTAAATGTGCTATGGGCGGCTTTGTAATCTTTTAGGACTTTCTGGGCAACGCCGAGATTGAAATAATGATACGGATTGGTCGGTTCCAGCTGGGTGGTCGCATTGAAAATTGTTAAGGCTTCTTCATATTTCTGCTGGTCAAAATAAACGATGCCGAGTTGATTGTATGCGTCTATAAAATCTGGTTTTTGACGGATGGCAATTTCCAAATGGTCAATCGCGCGGGTGTATTGGTCTAATTGGCGATAGAGTGCGCCCAGCTCATATTGCAACTCGGCGTTTTGCGGCGAAAGTTCGGTGGCGTGAAGCAGATATGTCAGCGCTTCGGGATAGCGCCCCACCCGATAGCTGGCGAGTCCCACGGCGAACAACATAGGAAACATTTGCGCTGCGGGCAGTTCGTGCTCCCACTGCTCGGTCATACGGGCGATTTCTGCGCCGGAATTGGCGAGACATTCCGCCGCCAGCCAAATGCAGGTATAATCGCTGCCATCGCCCAAAATTTCGGAGAAAATTTCGGTTTTTTTGCCGGAAATGCCGAACAACAGCACCATCGTGCCGAACCATCGCTGCAATGCATCCGGTGTGGCGACCATCTGCGTGACGGCTGCCCCTTCGATTTTCAATGCCAGCGCCGTAAAAAATTCTTGATATGTATGGTGGGCAAATTCCAACCGGTGCTGTTCCACATTGCTGCTGTATCCTATCAGCCCGCTGAATTTTATTTCTTCGTGAATATCCTCCATCGTGCTGTATGTTACCTGCTCGACGGCTTCATCGGGCATATTGTGAAATTTGACGTATTCTTTGGCGATAATAACGAGCCATTGGCGTTTGGAAACGGTTAACTGTTGATGCTGCTGCATATACAGCCCCAATTGCCCCAACACACGTTTTCGCAGCGCAAGCGGCGTTTTACTGCGCGAGCGTCCGAAGATTTTCCACCATTCTGAATCCACCCGTTCCAGTAGATTGTCGGTGAACAATTCGAACATCACGCCGCGATTTTTGGGCAGGGTTTCGGTTTTTTTTGCCAGTTGGGTGAACATGTACAGCGCCAGCGGTGTTTGCGCCAATTCGATGAGTTGCGGGTCGCTGAAAATTTCGCGGGCAACCCGTTTGCCCCGTTCCTGACGCATATATCGCACCAGAAACGCCTCAATATCGTATCGGGTGAGCGGTTGCAGCAATACCGTTTTGAACCCGTGTATCGGCAAATAATCCTGCTCACGGCAGGTCATAATAAAGCGATGGCGCTCGCCGTGCCGCCGGATAAACCGATTCAACATTTGACGGGTGGCAATGTCTCCCTGAATTTCGTTCAACCCATCCATAATGAAGACGATTTCGGCGGCGGGAAACGTGCTGGATTCGCCGCGCAAAATCTCGCGAATGTCACGTTCTGTCCATGCTTGCCCGATGCCGTATCCGTGCAGGATGTTCAATATCAGCGCTTCCATAGACCGCTCGGCGCTCAGTGCATTCAGTTTGATAAAAATGGGTACGGCGACGGCTTCTTCTGCACCGGCGGCTTTTTCGGCGGCGCGCGCCAACTGCAGGGTGATATATTTCAGCGCGGTGGTTTTGCCCATACCTGCCCCCCCCAGAATGACCGTGCGCGGGTCGGTGTGAATGAGTGTCCAAACATCGCCGGGGGTGGGGCGTTCCATAATTTGCTGGCTGGCAAAACGGCGCAATGGCGACATTTCTGCCGGGGCAATACCGTGCGATAGCGTTTCCACCCGCTTTTCCGCCACATTCCCCATGAGCGCCAGTAATTTTGCAATTTGAGGCGCGGCGGCGCGCAATTGGGCTTTGTTCAGCGGCAGGAGTTCGCATTTTGACACAGCGGTCACGGTGGCGGTGCGCGGAATGTTTTTGATGAGCGCAATTTCGCCGAAAAATGCGCCCCGGTTGAGCCGGGCAATAACACTGCGATTGCCCAGCGAGTCGGTGATGCTCACTTCCACATTGCCGTGCAGCAATACATAACAGCGTCGCCCAACATCACCCTGCCGCACAATTTTTGTGCCGGGATTGACCATTGCTCGCTGTGAAAAAATCACGGTGAGCAAATTCAATTCGCTGTCAGTGAAATCATCGCGGGTAGTGGCAGTTTGCATGGCTTCTGCCGAGCGGATGGCTTTTAACGGCAAATACAAATCGTTCCACACGATATATTCGGAATCGGTGAGCAAGGCGTGGAGATATTGCGCCAGTGGAGGGCGACTGCGCAGCCCCAGCGATGCCGCCATCTCGGCGGAATCGGCGGGGAAGATGAACAAATCGCTTTTCCAGCTCCAAAAATCCGGGGCAGATTGTGCCATTTGCCGCACGTGCAGCGGCTTTGCCCATATAACAATGGGATAAGCTATCATGGTAAATCGGTCGCGGAAAAAATTGAGCAGTTGAAAGAACCGTTTGCGTTCGTCGTCCGTGAGTTTTTCGATGCCATGGGCAAAAATGACGATGGCGCGGTATTTTCCGGTGAGCTCCACATTTTTAAAGCGGGCTTGGTCAGTGAGTTCCGCCAGACTTTGCACCAAATTTAACTGCTGACGATTGATTTCAAATGGAAACAGATAAATTTGGTCATCTGCCAACCGCTGCCGAAAATGCTCAAACAGATCGGCTTGCAGGGTGGAACCGCCGCATTCTGCCACACTCAACCCGCCGAGCGTGCTCATTTTGAGCGTGGCGGTCATCAATCGTATTTCATCGGCAAATAAATTGGTGAATTTTTCCATTTCAATATACTCGCGAATAGCAGGGGTCGCCGGTTTGGCTTGAGTCATCGTTAACATTGGGGCATCCTTGAAAGCGGTCAATTTGCGCGTTATTCATCATTGGTCGCGGTGGTTTCTTCTTCCCATTCCGACAGCAATTCTGTCACCACCGGATGCACATCGAACCAGCCTTTGCCATTGGGATAGTATAGCACGCACAGCGATTCCAGATGGCGCATATCCACATCGGCGCGGCTTTTGGTGCGTGACACTTTTTTTAATTGGCGATAATCGGTGTGTTCCAGCATGCGGTAATATTCGCTTTTGAGTTTTCCTTTTTGCATCTGAATAATCTGGTGCGAAATTTTTCCGATTTCATATTCGTGGCAATAGACACAGCATCCGCGAATCACGCGGATGAGTTCGCGCAGAATGCCGCCTGTCATTTCGATGGCTTCTTCCACCACACTATCTTCAAACAAATCGGGGTGCACGCGGCGGAAAATAATTTCGCGCAGCGTGGTGACATCCGGGCTGGATGGCGGTTCGGGGGTGCCATTTTTGCGTCGCACTTTGAACATCGGCATATAGTGGGTTTCTAAAAACTGACCCACGTGTTTGGAGTTGGTATCGTATAGCAGTGAGATGGGCGCAGTGTATATCACAAAACAGTTGAAGGAAGTCAGGCTTTTAACGTGTTCCCGAAAAACGTTCAGCGCGGCATCAAGCGGCTGAATTTTGTCGAGGTCATCAATGATGAGCAGCACGTTTTTTTGGGTGACGGCGGCGACATTATCGATGGTTTGGTTGATGAGTCCGATGAGTTCGGGGATATAGCGGCGAATCCGGGCGCGGATTTCGTCGCGCACGGAGCCTTCGCTTTTTAGACGCACATCAATCAACCGAATGAGACTGCCGACCCCCAAATGATTGGTGTCGGTATCACCACCGAAACCGGTGGTGTCACCCTGATAGAGCCAATCGTACACCCGCCGGGCGGCGGTATCATCGAGCGTGTGCCCGAGCCGTTCCATTTTTTTATAGATACCCAAAATAATGGACAGCGCCAAATCGACAAATTCGATGTTATAGAGTCCCACCACTTCACTGATGGAATATTGGATGGGGAGAAGTTTATTTTGCAGTACGCGGTAGCGGGTACTTTTACCGTCACTGCCGGTTTCGATGATATTGACCAGTTTAGAAAGTTCGGTGCTTTTGCCGCAGCCGGTATGCCCCACGAACAAAAATTTGGTGTTGCTGGCGGGATTCGATTTTACCCCGGCGGCAAGTTCTCCCAGCAGCGAGCGGAGTTCGGAGTTGGTGCGGCTCACGTAAAACAGGTCGAGCATTTCGCCATGTAACGGGCGCAGATAATTGGTATTGGCATAGGCATCCAAAAAATCAGTGGCGGCATTGGCGTAATCTTTATGGCTCATAAACACATTCTCCCCCAACGGTGATGCGTGTCACTGAAACGACCCGGGAATTTAACATAATATCATTATGTAAAGATTGTATCACCGGTCGGAGAATGTGTCAATTTTAATATGGGAAAAAAGTACCGATGGGGTGTGGGGCGGCACGCACGCCACCCCACAAAAGCGAAACGATTTTACTTTAATTGCCGGTATACAGATACATCAGTGATGGCGATGCATCAATGTGCAAAATAGTCTGCAATTCTTCCACCGGCGAGGGTTTGTGCAATGCGCCGAACAATCCGGGCAATAGCGGGCGTGGGTTGCCATATTCAATGACGTTCGGATTTGTGCCCAGCCCACCGAGTTCTCCTGCGCGGTTGGTGGCATCTTTCAGGTTTCCCAGATGGTCAACCAAATGCAGGTCGAGCGCTTGCTGTCCGGTATATACGCGACCGTCCGCCAGTGTGCGCACGGTATCTTCATCCAGCCCGCGCCCATCGGCGACAATTTGCACGAACACGCCATACGCTTCATCCACGATGCCCTGCCAAATGGCAATTTCATCAGCGGTGGGGGTGCGATACATACTGCCGGTATCTTTGTTGACGCCGCTTTTGATGGTGGTGGCGCCGATGCCGTATTTTTCCATAAATCCTTCGATGTTTACAAACTGGATGATTACCCCGATGGAGCCGGTGAGCGTATGACGATTCGCCCAGATTTCATCGGCGGGCGCGCTGATATAATAGCCGCCGCTGGCAGCCAGCGTACCCATCGAAACCACCACCGGTTTGGTCATCGCTTTCACCTGCTCATAAATTTCATCGGATGCAACCACCCCGCCACCGGGGCTATTCACGCGCAGCACCACCGCTTTGATGTGCGGGTCGTCGTTGGCGCGCCGCAGAGTGCGGACAATATAGTTGCTATAGGCTCCCGACGATGTGCTGCCGAATACATCGGTGGGCGGGTCTCCGGCTTGAATCACGCCGTCAATATGCAACAGTGCGACGGAATCGCGGCTGACAAATGCGGGTTGTCCTTCTACCCCGCGGTATGCAAAAATACCAAACCCCACCGACAGCCCGCAGAAGAGCAATAGGGCAAAAAAGATGATGATTGTCCAGAATAGTTTCTTTTTCAATGGAAATGCCTTTCAGGTCTCAAATATTAAGTCCAAAGTTTGGAGTCTCATACATTGAGTTTTAGGCGCTCACGTTTTCACGCCTCACTTTGAATTTTGCTTTTTTCATTTTTAATTTCCGGATGCCACCACCAGCCGGTGGTAGCGTTTTTTTCCGGCGCGGAGGAGTATTCCGTCCGCAGTGACATCTGTTGCCGAAAGTGTGGCGTCCACGGCATCTACCCGGGTGTCATTGATATAAATTCCGCCCTGCTGGAGCATTCGCCGGGCTTCCCCGCGCGATTTGGTCAGCCCAACTTCGGCGAAAATTTCCAGCACGCCGATGCCCGTTGCCAGCCGCGCCGCATCAACGGCGGTGGTGGGCATAGCGCTCAAATCGCCGTTGCCGGAGAATGCTGCCGCCGTCGCTTTTTGCGCTGCCAGCGCTTCAGTTTTGCCATGTGCGATTTTGGTGGCTTCAAATGCCAGCACTTTTTTTGCTTCGCGGAGTTCTGCGCCTTCCAGCGCCGCCAGTCGTCGAATTTCATTTATTGGCAGGAAGGTGAAGATTTTTAGCAATTTTTCCACGTCGCGGTCATCGCAGTTAATCCAATATTGATAATAATCGTATGGTTTCAGCTTTTCAGGGTCAAGCCACACCGCGCCGACGGCAGTTTTGCCCATTTTTGCGCCGCTCGCCGTGGTCAGCAGGGGATAGGTCATCGCCTGCACGGTGACGCCTTCTTCCCGCCGAATCAAATCCACTCCGGCGAGCAGATTACTCCACTGGTCGTCGCCGCCCATTTGAACGGTGCAGCCATACCGGCGATACAGTTCCAGAAAATCATACGCCTGCAAAATTTGGTAATTGAGTTCGATGAAATTCAGTCCGCGCTCCCATCGTTGTTTGTAGCCTTCGGCGGCGAGCATATGGTTCACGCTGAAATGCCGCCCGATGTCGCGCAGGAATTTGATATAATTCAACCCCAACAGCCAGTTGGCGTTATTTTCGTAGATGGCATCATCCAAAAATTGACGCATCTGGGCTTGCAAACCCTGTGCATTTGCTTGAATGGTTTCTTCCATCAACATTTGACGCATTTCGGTTTTGCCGCTGGGGTCGCCAATCATTGCTGTGCCGCCGCCGACCAGCGCAATGGGGCGGTGTCCGGCACGTTGCAGGTGCATCATCGCCATGACCGTGACCATATGCCCGATGTGCATACTTTTGGCTGTGGGGTCATAGCCGATGTAAAATGTCACTTGCTCGCGGGCAAGTTGGGCGCGCAGCGCGTCGGCGTTGGTCACTTGGGCAATAAAGCCCCGTTCCATTAAAATGTCATAAATGTTGTCAGTCATGATGTCCTCGGTGAAATGAATTCTAGGTTTCTAGAAGCCAATTTGATATGTTGGTTTTTATGCGGTTAAGACGTGTCGCACTGATTTTACCAATGGAGCCCAGCAAGATATTCCCCTCAGCCACTGCCAGACGTCCAATGCGTATAGCGTTTGTTCTTTTTAGTCCCGATGCGTGAAAATCGGCGTCATTGTGGCGAATGATTTCATCAAAGTTTTCAACGTGTTGGTGCAGTTGCGATGAAATCATACAAATTAACCAATCATCGTATTGCCCGGGAACTTTTGCCAGCAATAATGCGGGTCGAAGTTTTCCACTGGAGACAGCTGTTTGTGGAAATTGAAATAGTACAATTTGTCCCGGTGATTTCATACAAACGGTTCTCGCAAGTCGTCAAACGTGAAATCAATTTCCTCATCTTCCAACCCGCGCATTGCAAATGTCATCGACAGAGATGACCAGTCTTTTTCCTCTTGTTGTTGCTTGAAAAGCAAATATTCTACATAATCAAGTACTTTTGCTTGGTATCGTTCCGGTAACATTTGGATATACTCTTGAAGTGTTTGGGCGACACTCATTTGTTTATCCTCCAAAAATTCTAACAGCGCAATTATACCACACCCTGCCGATTTTTGCCCACGCCGCCACATAAAAAGTTGCGGATTCTTCCGTTGGGCGATAAGATACAGATTACCTGATGTGCGACTCTTTTCAAAGGCGACCAAATAGAACACGGATAACACGGATTGAACTGATTGCCGCTGATTTCTCAAAAAACTTATGTATCATCTCATGTCGCCCCGAAATAAATTTCAGGGTTAAAAACCTAATCCGACTTAAGTCGGTTTGAGTTGTGAGCCTGAACTTCAGTTCAAGGCGAAAATACAAACACGCTCGAAATCCAAATGAACCCCCTCATCATTGAGATGATACCAAGTTATCTGTGAAAATCCGGAAAATCTGCGTCATCTGCGTTCCAGTTTATCATTTTCCGAGGCGTTGTACATCAGATACAGATTGTGAATCACGAATTGAGGCTTTTTTAATGAAGAGAACATTATTTGCCATTCTGATACTCTTGCTCGCGTTGACCGCATGCGGTGCGCCAACGCCAACCACCGCTCCCACCGACACCCCGACAGCGGTCGCAGTGGCAACCGATATCCCCATCCCTGCTCCCACGGCAACCCCCACCGCTGAACCGGAGATTGTCGGCAACACGCCGCTGGTCATCAGCCAGGTGATGGCGGGCGACCACGATTTTGTGGAACTTTATAACGCCCGGCCCGACCCGCTCAATCTGAACGGCTACCGGCTGGTGTATCAGCTCGGCACCACAGAAAAAGATTTGCCCGTTTTCACGTTTGATGGCGATTTTTGGCTGCCGGGTTATCATCACGCCCTGTTGGTGCATGCCAAAGACGACCTCGGCATGCGAGCCGATGGCACATTTGACCAGCAATTGAACATCAAAACCGGCGGTCTGGGGCTGTACGACCCCGACGGCAATCTTGCCGATTCGGTGGCGTGGGGCAAAGCACCCGCCGGCCTCACCGAAGGCACGCCACTGGACGCCATGCCCAAAGATGCCGCCTTCGAGCGCTTGCCCGGCGGTGACGGCGGCAATTTCACCGACACGGACGACAACGCCGCCGATTTTGCCGCCACCGCGCCGAACCCGCACACCACCGCCGACAGCGCGCTTCCCGCGCCGAGCAATCCGCTGGCTGTGCGGTTCATCGCGCCGGAAAGCGTCGCCCCCGGCGAAACCTTTTCACTGGAATTGCAGGTGGAAAACCGCACCGGCGGCGACCTGTCCGGCTTGCTCATCACCCTGCCATTGCCCGCCGAATTGACCGTGCAGGACATTTCGGATGGCGGCACGGAAGCGGGCAACGAAATCCAGTGGACAACTGACGCGCTGGCAAACGGCGAAAGCCTGTCCCACTCGGTGACGGTGCAAGCCCCGTGGACATACACCACTTTCCGCCTCGACAATTTCCGCGTTGCCAGCCTCGACCTGCCACGCCCCGCGCTCGGCTCGGCGGTGGTGACAGATATTGCCGGCGGTGTCGTGCCCATCGGTGTGGCGCGCACGCTTCCCGGCGGTACGCGCGTCACCATCGAAGGCACAGCCACGATGTACACTGGCGGTTATTATGCCGGTGGCGGCAACACCAAATTTTATATTCAGGATGAAACCGGCGGCATTCAAGTGCAGGTTTTCGGTGAAAATGGCTCCCTGCCGGACGTGAAAATCGGCGATGTGGTGCAGGTGTCCGGCGAAATCACCGTGTACCGCGACTCGCTGGAAATTATTCCCGCCACCCTGCCGGATGACGTACAGATGGTCGGGGCGGAACCCGAACCCGCACCGGAAGCCATTTCCATCAGTGATATAAACCCTGAAATGGCGGGAAAATACGTGTCTGTCACTGGGCCCGCCACCCGCATTGAGGAATTCAATTACAGTTATGAAATTGATGTGATGGATGACGCGGGCAACACGCTGCTGGCGTATGTGGATAAACTCACCAATTTGACCACCGACGCGCTGGATGTGGGCAATCTGTACACCGTTTCCGGTGTGCTGGAATATTATCAGGGGAAATGGCAGCTAAAACCCCGCACCCCCGCCGATTTCCGCGAAGTTTTCCCGCCGATTTTGCGCGTGGAACTTTCCGCCCCGAATACGGTTCAGCCCGGCGAAACGCTGGAATATGCGCTCACCGCCTTCAACCATACCGACGCGCTGCTGACCGCTGTCACCCTTTCCAGCCCCATCCCCGCCGAGCTGGCGGAAATTTTGGATGGCGGCGTGCAGGACGGCGACACCATCCGCTGGGAAATTCCCAGTTTGCCCGCAGGCGATTCATTCACCGCGCATTTCTCGGTGATTGCGCCGGATGGCGTTGACCAAATTGTGAACGACGGCTATCAGGCGACCGCCGCCGAATTTGCCGACCCCGCCACCAGACCCGCCTACCGCACCTTCATTGGCGATAGCGTGCCCATTTGGGCAATTCAGGGCGACGGTGAAAAATCGCCGTACTCCGGCTCGGATGTGACCACCGCCGGAATTGTCACGGCGGTGTTCGACCGCGAACAGATTCCCGGCTTTTTCATTCAGGAAACCGTCATCGATGATGACCCCGCCACCAGCGACGGGCTGTTCGTGTGGGATGAATCGGGGACGGCGCAGGTATCTGTCGGCGACCGCGCGCGCGTTTCCGGCACGGTGAAAGAGAAATCGGCACAAACGCAGATTCAACTGTCGGCGGTGGGTGTGCTGTCGTCGCAGCAGAATTTACCCGCCGCCGTGCCGCTGAATCCCCCCGCCGATTTGGACGCCGCCGCCACATATTTTGAATCGCTGGAAGGGATGCTGGTCAGTGTGGATAACGCGCTGGCGGTCAGCCCGATTTCAAAATACGGCGAAACGAATGTGGTGCTGAAAAGCGCGAGCGTAGATCGCATTTACAAAAATGACCCGCATCACGGCTGGCTCATCACCCTTGATGAGGGGAATTGGGTGGAAAATTACAGCGAAAATCCCGGCGCGCTGCCGTGGCGCATCGCTACCGGCGATACGGTGCGCAACGTGCTGGGACCGCTGGCATACACCTTCGGACAGTATAAAATTGAGCCGCTTTCGCCGCCCGAAATTGTTGCGGGCGCGCTGGAGCGCCATCCCACCCTGCCGGAAATTGGCATGGACGGGTTCAGCATTGCCACGTATAATGTCGAAAACTTTTTCGATGCGCTCAGCCCCAATCCCGCCGACCCGCCGCTGCCCACACCGAATGAATATCAGCACAAGGCGTTGAAAATTGCCAATTCCATTGCCGCGATGGGGTATCCGACCATCATTGCTTTTGAGGAAGTGGAGAATGTCAAAGTGCTGGAAAAAGTGGCGAAACAGGATCCGCTGGCGGGCTATGACTATCAGCCGGTGTTGATTGAAGGCATTGACAGCCGCGGCATTGACGTCGGTTTTCTGGTGCGGGGCGACCGCGCTACCGTGGATAGCGCGGAACTTCGGCTGGATGACGCGGGCTATTTCACCCGTGGTCCGCTGGTGCTGCGCGTCACCATCCACACGGATAATGGCGATGTGCCGCTGGTGGCGATTGCCAATCACTTCGTGTCGCTTGGCGCGGGGTTTGACGCCACCGAACCACGGCGCGTGAAACAGACGGAATACAATGTGCAACTCGCGCAGGAAATTCAGGCGGAAAATCCCGACGCGCGGATTGTCATTTTGGGTGATTTGAACACCTTCTTCGATACGCCATCCATTCAGGTGTTCCGGGATGCCGGTTTTGTGCACGCCTTCGATTCCATCCCGCACGAAGCGCGCTACACCTACGTTTTCCAGGGCGAATCGGAGACGCTGGACCACGTGCTGATGACGCCGTCGCTGGCGGATATGCTTCAATCGGTGCAGGTGCTGCACATTAATGCAGACTTCCCGCTGGCTGACTCAGCAGATGACTCGCCCAGCCGCACCAGCGATCACGACCCGGTGGTGGTGTGGTTTCAATGAAAAATGAATAATGAATCGTGAACAATGTGTGAACTTAAACTCCGCAACATCATCATCACCGGTTTTATGGGCACGGGAAAATCAACCGTGGGACCGTTGCTGGCAGATGCGCTCGGCTGGGAATTTCTGGATATGGACGCGCTGATTGAGCGGCGGGAAGGGCGCACCATCCGCGAAATTTTCGAGGCGGACGGCGAGCCGTATTTTCGGGCGTTGGAAAGCGACCTCTGCCGCGAACTGAACGGCTGGCGCGAGCGGGTTATCGCCACCGGCGGCGGCACGCTGGTCAACCCGCAAAACCTGGCGACCGTTACGCCGCACAATCTCGTCATCTGCCTCGACTGCGCCCCCGACGTGTTGTGGGAACGCCTCTCCGCCGCCACCGACCGCCCTATGCTCGACAGCGATGATACACGGGCGCGGTTGGAATCGCTGCTGGCGGAACGTCAGCCCGCCTATGCCCGCATCCCGCATCATATTGACGTGAGCCACCGCTCGCCGGATGAAACGGTGGCGATGGCGATGGAGATTTTTGAAAGTGAACGTGTGAGCCGGTGAGAACGTAAAACGTACTACGTGTTCCGTGAAATTCCGCAACACGAAACACGAAATACGCCTGAACTTGAAACTTTGAACTTGAAACCGAGACCAAAAATGACCACCATTACCGTGAATAC
>CAYZQQ010000034.1:0-16168 GCA_964480075.1 uncultured Anaerolineaceae bacterium | reverse complement strand
TCAAAAGGTTACTTTATGACCGTGGCGAGTATAATAAGAAAATCTATACCATCAATATCAGCAACTTGATCATAAATATTCAAATTTATTTTCCCAAACAATTGCTCAGTTGCTTTATACACTTCATAATAGATGTAAAATTCTTGTTGGCGACCTCGAACTAAATTTTCAAAGAAACTATTGTATCTCATTCTTGCTTTTTCACTCCCTTTAGTTTACGCAAAAATTCCACACTTTTGAGGCGTTTTTCCAGCGTGAAGGTGATGTACCGCAGCAAAATCTGCTCCACTGCACGGTGGGTATCGGTTTTGAGCTGCACTCCGGCAATTTGCTCCCACGGGCGGGTTTGCAAAAAGCGCAGCACTTTCAGCACGCCCAGCGGGATGGGGTCGGCGTGGGGATGCGATGCGCCGCAAGCGGGGCACATCACCCCGCCCCGTGACATATGGAAGTAATTTTCCTCCGGTTCAATTTCCTTGCCGCAATCCACGCACAAAAAGAGTTGCGGCTGAAAGCCGGACAGTCCCAAAATGTGAATTTCCATAAACCGCAGCGCGAGATACTGCTCATTCGGCGAACCATCTGCCAGCCGCGCCAGCGTCAACGCCAGCAGTTCAAAAATGGGGTAATGCGGGTCGTGTTCTTCGGTGAATTTGTCTACCAGTTCCGCCACATAATAGGCATGGCTGATTTTGTCCAAATCCTCACGCAGGGCGCGATACGCCTGTACGGTGTCGGCTTGCGTCAAAATATCGAGATTGCGACCGGTCGCCACTTGCAACGTCGCATGAGTGAACAATTCGACGTGTCCCGCTTTTTTCGATTTGGTTTTGCGCACACCTTTTGCCACCAGCCGGAGTTTTCCCCGGTGCGGCGTGAAGATGGTCAGCAAGCGGTCTGCCTCGCCGAAATCACTGCGCCGCAAAATGATGGCGTCGGTGTTGAAAAGACGGTCATTCGTCATTCGCTACTCACTATTCTCAACGTTGATAATTTGGAACACAGATGACTCTGTTTTCACCGATTTTCACAGAATTATATTCAAAAAAATCCGCGAAAATCCGTTCAATCCGTGTGCTATTCGACATTCGTCACTCGCTATTCGTCACTGGGTAGGTGTTCCGGTCCGAAACTGTCCGGCAACAATTCCGCCAGCGTAGTTTCGCGGAAATTGCCCGCCGTATCGGTGATGATGACAGTCAGGTCGGGGGCAAATTCACGCAGAACCTGGCGGCAACTACCGCACGGCGAGCCGCCGTTTTCGGTGGCAACGGCGATGGCGGTGAAGTTTCGCGCGCCCTCGCTGACGGCTTTGAACACGGCGGTGCGCTCGGCGCACATGCACAGCCCGTATGCCGCGTTTTCGATATTACAACCTTCGTAAATTTCACCGTCGGCGGTCAGCAGAGCCGCCCCGACACTGTAGCCTGAATAGGGCGCGTATGCTTTTCCTCGCGCGGAAATCGCTTTGTGAATCAAATATGTATTTTTCTCCACTGTTCTTTACCCTTATTTTACTGACATATACAAGATGAGTGTGATACACTGTAAAAAGCCCGAGTATCTGCGTGCGTCATAACTTTATATAATAATAGGTGCAATTATGAACACAGAATTTATCTGGATGGTAATTGAAGCTGGTATTATCATGGTAATTATAAACATTTATGCGCATTATGCATCAAAGAACGGTCTGATTGCCAAAATTGTGCTAACCACATCCCCAGCTATTGCCGTAACTTTTTTAATGGGTTTTATGTTTGCCACTTATGGCTTTTGGCCAGTCACAGCCGCTTCTTTTTTTGTAGTTGGCTTAATCACCAGTTTTTTCTTTATTTGGGCAATATCAAAGTGGGTTATCAAACCCATCAATACAATTGCTCAAATCAGTCAACAGATAGCTGTAGGAAATTTAAACCAAACTATTGAATCACGTGGTAAGGATGAAATCGGGCAGATGACTCGTAGCGTTCAAAAAATGCTCAATTACCTGCGCGGGCTTGCTCAAATGGCTAACAGTATAACGCAAGGCGATTTAAGCGTCAAAGCCCAACAGAAATCCGAGCAAGATGCCTTGGGGAATGCCTTTAATCAAATGAATCGAACGTTACGCAATTTAATCGGATACCAAGCCATCAGTTCGCTCAATTTGGAAAGAACCATCGCGCAACTCATTGCCGTGGGAGAGAAAACAGATGTTGCTATCCAAACCGTAACGTCAACCATTGATACTGTTGCTACCGATATTGATAAACAAGCCAAAACAGCGTATGATGCAGAGAAGAAAATCACGCAGCTAACATTGGCAATCAATCAAATTGCCGATGGTGCGCAAGGACAGGCACACGCCGTACAAGACATGACCGTAGCCGCCGCAGAATTATCAACCGAACTGGAATTGGTTTCCGAAAATGCCCAAACCAGCGCGACCGTCAGTCAGAAAAACGCAGATATGGCGCATGAAGGCGCGACGACCGTACAAGAAGCGGTAAAAGCAATGCGTGCCATCAGCAACGTGGTGTCTATTACCGGAGAAAAAGTAGAACAGATGTCAAAACATTCGGCGGCAATTGGCGAAATTTTGGTGACGATTGATGAAATTGCCGGACAAACTAATTTACTGGCACTCAACGCCGCCATTGAAGCCGCCAGAGCCGGAGAACAGGGTCGCGGATTCGCCGTGGTAGCAGATGAAGTCCGAAAACTCGCCGAAAAAACGGGACGAGCTACCAAAGAAATTGAAGGTCTAATTCATACCGTTCAAAACGGCACCACTGAAGCGGTTGAAGCTATGCACACCAGTTTGAATTACGTTGCAAACGGATCCACCTTGGCAGAAAAAGCTGGTGAATCGCTGGAAACAATCACCAATATTGCCCGTCAAGTAAAACAAAATATTGAAGAAATTGTTGCCGCCGCAGACAAAATGAATCGTGCAAAAAACAACTTAATGAACGCAATAGAAAGCACATCTGCCATTGTAGAAGAAAATAGCGCCATTACCGAAGAAATGTCAGCTAATAGCGCCACAATTATTGATGTAATTGAGCAGGTTGCTGTCGTAAGCCAAAAGACAAACGTTGCAGCTCACCAAGCAAATAACACTACCAACGGCATGATTTTGCAACTGAAATCATTTACCGGCATGGCACAGGGGTTGAGTATTTTGGCAAAACAGTTGGCAGACCTCACGGATGCCAAAGCGCTGGCATACCATCGTAAAATGGAAAGTGAATTGGTGGAAAAGGGGAAGCGCATGGCAACAGATGTGACAAACAAAATCAGCCGTATATTTGAAGATGCCATGGCAAAGGGTACCCTCACCGAAGCAGAACTTTTTGATACCAATTATCAGCCCATCCCCAATACCAATCCACAAAAATTTCACACCGCTTACGACTGGTTCACCGACCAGAAAGTATTGCCCATTGAAGATGCCTGTCTGGCAGATACAGACATTGTTTTTGTGGTGGCGGTTGACGTAAACGGCTATTTGCCCACCCATAACACGCGCTACAGCAAGCCGCTCACCGGCAATTATGATGCCGATTTGGTCGGCAACCGCACCAAACGTATTTTTGATGACCCGGTGGGATTGATAGCCGGTCAAAACGTAGACGGTATTTTATCGCAAATATACTGGCGTGATACCGGCGAAGTGATGTGGGATGTCTCTCAGCCGATAATGGTCAATGGGCGGCACTGGGGTGGATTAAGAATCGGCATTTCAAAGAAGCGGGTCATTGCCGGAACAATTGATGCAGTGGAAAGTATCAACGCCAAAATGTTGACCTCTCTGGTGGATTAGCGGATCAATGCCCCCGCCGGATGAACGCCGCTGATGAGCGAGACGCCCACCGCACCGACGCCCTTCCCCAGCAGGGTGCCGGGGTTGCAAACAGAATTGCACCCCAGCGAAACATCATCCCCCAAAATTGCGCCAAATTTGCGCAAGCCGGTGGGGATGACGGCATCGCCGTGCCGCACGCGGATTTCCGTGCCGCGCAGTTTGAAGTTTGCCAGTTTTGTCCCTGCACCGAGGTTGACGCGGTTGCCAAGCACGCTATCGCCCACATAGGCAAAGTGCCCCGCCTTTGCGCCATCCATAAAAATGGCGTTTTTCACTTCGGTGGTGTGCCCGATGACGCAGTTTCGCCCGGCAATCAGTTTTCCGCGAATGTACGCCCCGTGCCGCACCACCGTGCTCGCGCCGATGATGGCGGGTCCGGCGATGTACGCCCCCGGCTCGACCACTGCCCCCTCGGCGATGAAAATATCGTCGCCGACGAGATACGCGCCGGGATGCACGGTGCCAAAAATGCCGGGTCGGAGGTGCATTTTCAGATATTCCCCGATGCGCGGCAGCACCTCCCACACATTTTCCACGCCCTCAAAAATGGCTCGGTACTCAAAATTGGTCAGGTCGAAATAGGTTTCGGGTTGAAAGTCTTTTTTCATTTTGCCCTTTTCATTTTTAATTGATTTTCCGCTTCTGCCAAATGTTGCGGGGTATTAATGCCCATCGTTTCGATGAGATTGCCGGTGGTCAGCGCCCGCACGGTGTGCCCATCCGCCACGGCAAGCGCCACCAAATCGGTGAGATAATATTCCCCTTTGGCGCTGAGGGTGATTTTCGGCAGAGTTTGCCACAGCCAGTCCGCGGAAATGCAATAAACGCCGGTATTCAGCTCGTTGATAGCCAGTTGCTCCGGCGTGCAGTCGGCTTCTTCCACAATGGCGATGACGTTTCCGGCACTATCGCGCACAATGCGCCCGAACCCGCGCGGATTGTCGGCGGTGACGGTGAGCATGGTCAGCGGATGGGGATTTTCCGCCTGCGCCGCCGCCAGCCGTTCCAGCGTGGCGGGGGAAATGAGCGGCATGTCGCCATACAGAATCAGCACATCGCCGCGATGGTTGCTCAGCGCGTCCGCCGCCTGTGTCACGGCATGCCCCGTGCCGAGCTGTTCGGCCTGCAACACATATTTCACCCCACCGCCGATAGTTTCGCGCACCAGTTCGGCGCGGTGTCCGACCACCAGCACAATTTCAGCGGGTGCGAGCGTCTGCACGGTGTCAATCACATGCTGTACCAGCGGTTTGCCATCCAGTAGATGCAACACTTTCGGCAGGTCAGATTTCATGCGGGTTCCCTTCCCCGCCGCAAGAATGATAACTGCAAAATTGTCCATAGCTTCGCGTCCTCATTTTCAAATTGCACAATTACTGAATCGTTTGTAAAATTGTACCATCAACTGTATGATAACTATCATATAAAAGGTACACAAATTTCACACAATGAATAAAAAACAAAGCGTTTTAACTGAGTTGTTACAATACTGCCTTGACCATAACACACTTGTCTTCCATAATGATTTAGTCAAAGAAATCAGTTTAAAACATGGTTTTGGCAACCCTTTTGATGCCACAAAGTTGGATGATACATCAAAATTCCCAACGCTTATGATAGAACTTGATTACTTCCTAATTCACATTGGGAGAGGATACCATCAATTTGTCAAAGGTATTTCCAATGGGTTCCATCAATTTGAAACAATACCAAATACGAATAAATTTAATTGGGGCTATCGAAAAAGTATCTTGAATGAATTTGATACCAGTGAATCTAACATCTTATCGGTTGCCAGAAATCAAAATATCATTCAATCATTTTTATACGGTGATGAAAACCAATCCATCAACGTATATTTACCACGCCGCACAAAAATGACTTTTGAATATAGTGTAGGAGAAACCCACATTATCGCCACAAATTTACAAATGGAAATTGATATGACGATGGAATCAGGTGGTTTAGTGACAATTTTTGAAGGAAAAAACAAATTTCCCGAAAATTTTGCTGTCTATCAATTATATCACCCATTTCTATATTACCATACATTAAAAGAAAATAATCAACTTCCCATAAAAAATATCAGCGCATGTTATTTATTACGTCATCGAATTAACGGTAACTCCGTTTTAAGAGTTTTTAATTATACTTTCTCCAATCCTCTAGATATGACATCAATTCAATTATTGGAAAATGCTGAATATACTTTGATTCAGGAGTAAAAATGTTGGCTAATTTTAGAAATCGTATTTTTAACGAAGATGTATTACAAGTGTTAAAACGTTTGCCTGACAATTCAATGGATACTATTTACGGCGATCCCGACTATAATGTAGGTATTAATTATGCGGGAAAAAATTATACTCAAAAATGGAGTGAATATATCGATTGGTATATTGAACTAACCAAAGAATCTATGCGAGTTCTAAAGCCCACCGGTAATTTATTTATGCTTAATTATCCCAAGCAAAATGCATGGTTACGTGTAAAATATTTAGACACTGCGGCATACGCCGTACATGATTATGTTTGGATATATAATACAAACGTGGGACACAGTAAAAAGAAATTTACCACCGCACATAGGTCTATTTTACACGCAACAAAAACCAAAAATAATCATTTCTTCAAAGAAAATGTAGTTCAACCCTACAAAAATCCGACCGATAAACGCATTCGCCAGCGCATTGCGGACGGGCATAAAGGACGCATGCCATATAGTTGGTTTTATTTTGATCTAGTCAAAAATGTGTCAAAAGATAAAACTTTCCATGCCGCACAAATTCCTCTGCCATTGGTTGAAATGTTGATAAAAGCCTCGACACAAAAGAATGGTGATATTTTTATCCTTTTTGGTGGTTCGGGCTCAGAGCTTGTGTTATGCAAACAATTAGAACGAAATTTCATTTCTTGCGAAATACATCCCGAATACTATCAGATGATACTTGATCGTTTAAGCCACAATGGCGTTATTCGACCTGAATATCGGCTACAATATCGCCAAGCTGTGTCAGAAAAATCCTCTCCTCAACTTCGACTATTAGAAAAATAACCTTGCTTATTTCCCCAACGCTGTTCTCAATGCCTGCCGGATGATGGCGGTGATTTCCGCCAAATCATTCGCCGTTTCCCCTTCGACGCGCCAACTGAGCGCGGGCTGGGTGTTCGATGGCCGCACCAGCGCCCAACCATGCTCAAAAAAGATTTTCACGCCGTCGATATCATCCTGCGGGTACTGGCTAAAACGTGCTTTCAGCGCCGCCACCACCACCGATTTTTGCGCGTCCGGGCACGCCACCCGATGGTTCGGCGAGGTGTGATAGCGCGGCAAATCGGCAATCAGCGCGGAAAGCGGGCGCGATTGCCCCGCCAGCAGGTTCAGCAGATGCACCGTCGCCAGAATCGCGTCATCAAACCGAAATTCATCATCCACAATGAAAATATGCCCCGCCGATTCCCCGCCGAGCGGCGCGCCGACTTCTTTCATTTTTTCATGGACAAACGCATACCCCACGGGCGCGGCAATCGCTGTGCCGCCGTGTGCCGCAACATCATCCGCCAGCGCGCGGGTGCTGGACGCATCATGCACCACCGTCACCGCACCGGACTGCGCCGCCATCTGCCGCGCCAGCAGCATCAAAATTATGTCGCCAAAATGGACGCCGCCGCGGTCATCAATCAGCGCCACGCGGTCACCATCGCCATCGAATGCAAAGCCGCAGTCGGCATGGTTTTGCCGCACCGCTTCAGCCGCCGCATCGAGCGCATGTTCGGCGGTGGGGTCGGGATTGCGGTTGGGGAACGTGCCATCCAACACGGTGAAAAGTTCAATGACGGATTGCCCCAGCCGCCGCAGCAGCGCCGAAACCACCGCGCCGTTCGCGCCATTGCCGCCATCAACCACAATTTTCAGCGCACGTCCGGGCATCACTCGCCGTTCCAGCGCGTCGAGATACGGCATCAGCACATCGCGCGGCATCGCCAGCCCGTCACCTTCGGGGAAATTGCCTGCCAGCGCACGGCGAAACAGGTCTTGCAGCGCATCGCCGGTTAGCGTTTGGCTGACATCCCGTAATTTAAACCCGTTATCTGCGGGGGGGTTGTGACTCGCCGTGACCATAATGCCGCCGTGTGCCTGAAAATAATCCACCGCAAAATTGAGTGCAGGGGTGGGAACAAGCCCCACGTCCAGCACAGTCGCGCCGGTGGCGGACAAGCCATCCACCAGCATTTGGCTGATGCGCGGCGAACTTTGGCGCACGTCTCGCCCCACCACCAGCATGGGGGCAACATTCTTTTCAGCAAATTGTGCGCCAATGGCTATAGCAATGCGCCGGACGGTGTCATCGGGCAAATCGCGTTCGGCGTTGCCGCGGATACTAAATTGTCGGAAGATGTTTTGATTCATTGGGTTCCAGTCAGTCATCATTCGCAAACATTGTATCACATGCCAATTGAAAAAATAAATTGACATGCAGCACGCAGTCTCTTATACTATTTAAAATGGTAAATATATCCCATATCAATCAAAGGAGATGAAATAATGGCGATAAAATATACCTATGTCGGTCATGCCACTCATTTACTGGATATAAACGGCACGAAAATTGTCATTGACCCGTTTTTTGCCGATAATCCCAGTACCCATATGTCGGGGGATGATGTGGCGGCGGATTTTATTTTGGTGTCGCACGGGCATTTCGACCATGTAGCCGAAGCAGTATCACTGGCAAAACGCACCGGCGCAACGGTCATCAGCAATTTTGAAATTTCCGGCTGGCTGGGAAATCAGGGCGTGCCGCAGGAACAATTGCACGCGCAACACATCGGCGGCGGCTTCAACCATAGCTTCGGGTACGTGAAATTGACCATCGCGCACCACGGCTCACAATTGCCAGATGGCTCGGATGGCGGCAATCCTGCCGGATTTCTCATCACCGCTAAAGGCAAAAAGCTCTACTTCGCGGGCGATACCGCGCTCTTTTACAGCATGAAATTATACGGTGATGAGGGTATCGACTTTGCGGTTTTACCCATCGGCGATAATTTTACGATGGGTCCCGATGACGCGCTAAAAGCCGTGCAACTTCTGCATCCGAAAATTGTCGTGCCCTCCCACTTCAACACATGGGATCTCATCGCGCAAGATGCGGAGGTATGGAAAAAACAAGTGGAATCGAAAACCGATGCTAACGTGATTGTCTTGGCTCCCGGTGAATCTATCGAGTTATGATGACCGATTCGTCCACAATAAACGATTCTATTGCGCATGCGCAACGCATCAAAGCCAAATACGAAATCGAATTACGCCGCAAAAAAAATGTGGTGGGCGTGGGCATCGGGGTGACACAGACACCGGACGGCGAAACCATCGCCATTATGGTAAACGTGGCACAAAAAGAACCGCGTTCAAAGTTAGCGAAAGAAGATATTATTCCCCATCGGCTGGATGATATTCCGGTGAAAGTCGTGGAAACGGGGACCATCCGCGCCTTCTGATGCCCGGTATCAAATTATTTCACGGAGAATTTCATGGCGGTTGAACTTGGACACGCACTATCCGTAAAACAATCGAATGTGCGGCAATTAATTCAGCGGAAAAATGTAGTGGGGGTCGGTGTGGGCTACAAAGTTACCGCTGCAGGTCCCACCGATGAGCTTTCGGTGGTGGTGAATGTGGCACGAAAATTGCCGGTGGCACAGTTGGCAGATTCGGATATGATTCCGAAAACCATCGACAGCGTGCGCACAGATGTGGTGGAGACGGGAGTGATTCGCGCATTTCAGGGACATCGAGATATTTGGCGCCCCAATGTGCCGCCGGGCGTGTCCATTGGGCATTATGCGGTGACGGCGGGGACCTTTGGGTGTTTGGTGCAACGGGACGGCGAGATTTTTATACTGAGCAATAACCATGTGCTAGCGGATGTGAATGCCGGCAAAAAAGGGGACGCCATTTTGCAACCCGGAAAATATGATGGCGGCACCGATGCGGACGCGGTGGCAACACTGGAAACGTTCATCCCGCTGGATTTTGGCGGTGAAGACCCCGGCTGTTCCATCGCCAAAAATACTGCTTCAATTTTGAACACGGTTGCGGGCTGGTTCGGCTCGCAACACCGGTTGCAGGCATATCGGCAAACAACGGGCGCAAATCTTGTTGATGTGGCGCTGGCTCGCCCCATTGACCCGCAGATGTTCACCCCCTTTATTTTTGAAATTGGTCGCCCTAAAGGCAGCCGCTCGATTGGGTTGGGGGGGAAGGTAAAAAAAAGCGGGCGCACCACAGGTCTCACCGAAGGACGCATCATGCAGGTGGATGTGACCACTTCGGTGATGTATAACGGGCGCGCGGCGACCTTTCACGGGCAATTGATGGCAAATGGTATGTCCGCGCCGGGTGATTCCGGTTCGGCGGTGCTGGATGACGAAAATTATGTAGTGGGGCTGCTCTACGCGGGGTCAAGCAATTCAACGCTGATAAACCCCATTGATGCCGTGTTATCAGCGCTGAATGCGGAAATTGTAACTTAATATCCGGTCAAATGTAAAATGATGGTTTATGCAGGGGCAATCTCGCATGCCTGTCTCTCTCACATAAATTACGGTTAACTGCCCCCTAAATCGAGGTAAAAAAGACTTCTCAGTTGAGAAGTCTTTTTTTACGCCACACGTTCTTCATCATCCGGCGGTGCCAATGCCACATCAAGCCGCATTTCCAACTCGGAAATAGTAAACGGTTTTGCCAAAAACGAGCGTTCTTCCACAATAGTGTTGGGATTTCCGCTCATAAAAAGCACCGGCATATCCGGCGAAACACGGTAAGCCGCCCGCGCCACATCAATGCCGTTTTTTTCCGGCATACGGATATCTGATAATATCAAATTGTATATTTCGCTACCCAGCAATTGAATGGCATCCTGCCCATTATCCGCAAAATCTGCATCATACCCTAATGCAGGTAATGCCTGCTTTAAGAAATCGATGATTGCCTCATCATCATCTACCACTAAAATTCGTGTCATAGTTTCGTTTCCTTACTTTCTTAATGCATAAATTTACTAACAGACACCCTTTCGGTTTGACAAATGTTGACTGAAAATCACAAATGTCTCGAATGGACAAATGATATAAATGTTCAAAATAATAGCAGAAAATGTTCGTGAAATTCGTTTATTTGTGCTATTCGTGATAAAACTTCGCTTTGTCCGAACCAAAAATCGTGTCAAATTTTAAAGTGCGTAAGGTGAGTGAAATATATAAATTTAACCTGAATTCGGAGTTTTTTCCAAAAAGGAAAACTTGGTTATTTTTTGAGGATTTGCGATATGTCATTCCCACGAAAGCGGGAATCCATATATTTTCACTATGGATTCCGAATAATTGGCTGCGTAAATTTCCAGAATGACAACAAACAACAACTCCGAACTGACGTAAAACACAGCGAGTCCATTATAGCAAAGATTACGCAAAAATAGGGTAAATATATCGTAAATCTTTGTGACCGGTTTTTTCTGCGCGAAAGTTCCCGGTTTACATCTTCTCCGCCAAAAAAATCATACGCGGACTTTCTGCGTAAAACAGCGATTGGTCATAATCACCCATAATTTCTTTTACGGCAAATCCGGCGCCTTTTAACAGTAGTTCCATTTCAAACCGATGAACGTACCGCATGGGAAATGCCAGCGTGTGCCGCCGAACGATACCGGTGTCGTCCATATCATCCAGCAAAAATGTCACCTGCTGAAGCTGTTCATCAAGCTGCAATTGCCGCGATGAAAACCACTGTACGGTATGGTTTGTCACTGCGTCCGTAAATTGCCCCGCAAATTCCAGCCGACCATCCGCCTCTGCCAGTGCGGGCGGGTATGGGTGATAAACGTCTAGCACCAGCCATCCACCGGGACGCAGATGGTTGTATGCGGCAGTGAGGGTCGCTTGCTGGTCGGTAAGCGTGAGACAGTGCATAAATGTGTTGGTGGGGATGAAAGCCATATCAAAATCAGTGCGAGAAACGCTAAACGAGCGCATGTCCGCCCGCACCAACACAGCTTGTTCGCCAAAATCCGCCGCGTCGACTTTTGCCTGCGCCGTTGCCAACGCTTCCGCCGAAACGTCAATTCCCGTTACACGAAACCCGGCTTCCAATAACGGGATGGTTGCCCGTCCTGTGCCGCACCCGATTTCTAAAATATCGCTGCCGGCTTCACTTGCCAAATCGAGCCACATGGTAATGTCAGTTGTGTATTCGGCATAAATCAGGTCGTAATATCGAGCAATGGTATCAAAATCGGGTTGTTTCATCAAACGTCATCCGCCAACGGTAAATTATCGGGAATGGTAAAATAGAATTGACTCCCATTGCCTACTTCGCTTTCCAGCCAGATGCTGCCGCCGTGCGCTTCTACTGCCAGTTTACAAAATGCCAATCCCAACCCTACGCCCTGAATGGCAGAATTGACGGCAGCACGGGCAAATTTGTCAAAAATACGCATCTGACTGTCCGGCGCAATGCCGGGACCATCATCAATGACCGAAAAGCGGAATTCTGCTTCGATTTTAGACACGTCAATCAACACATTTCCGCCGGCGGGGGTATATTTGATGGCATTATCAACCAGATTTACCAGCACTCGCCGAATGATGCTGTGGTCAAGGTTTATGCTATTGTCAATATCATTGGGGAAGGTAAGGGTGATATTTTTGAATTCAGCTTGGGGGGATGTTTGCTCTTTGACCGTGGTAAACAACGTTTGCAGTGGGACAGAAGCAACATTGAGCGGAAATGTTCCCTGTTCGAGTTTGCTCAAATCGAGTACACTGTCAATCAAATCACGCAGATATTGCCCGCTGCGGTGGGCTAAACCGATAATCTCATTCAGCTCGCCGCGCAAATTGGTGTCTGGAACCTCTTGAATGAACATGTCGAGCATTTGTACAGCGCCCATTAATGTGCCGGTGGGTCCGCGCAAATCGTGGACGATCATATTTGTTAAATCTTGCCGGAGTGCCGCCAATTGATGTCGTACCGTAATATCGTATCCGGTCCATTGAATGACCCGTTCATTATCAAATTCGATATAACGGGCAGTAATTTCCAGCGCCACGGCTTGCCCATAGGCATCTTTTACCGATAATTCTTCGGTGATGGCTGACCGGTCATTCAGTGCCGCCATGTGTCGCGTCAGTGCATGGTGCAATTCGCTATCTAACAGCGCCACATAGCTGCCCACTATTACATCTTTGGGGCGACGGAATATCTGGCATACTTTGCGGTTAGCGTCCTGAATTTCCCCATCGGGGCGAATAATCAGCAGAAAGTCCGAACTTTCTTCAAACAAGCTGGTGTATCGTCTCTCAATATCCTGCAATCGTTGTAATAATCGGTAATCGTTAATTGCTACTGCCACTTGCCGCCCCAACGACAGCGCGGCACGTTCGTCAATGGCGTTAAATGCGTCAAAGTGCGCGCTAGCAAATGTCATCACCCCCAACTGCCTGCCTCCGGCAACAAGTGGAATTCCCATCCAGCCGTGACCGCCATAGCTATCGCTCACATCTTTGAACCACGATTCTACCTGCTGTAAATCGGTAGCGCGCAACGGTTGACTATCTTCAACCAACGAACGCGCAAAATCATTCTGATATAATTCCACTGCCAGCGTATCAATTTCGGCAGTGGGATTTACGCCAAATGTTCCTGCAACGGTTAGGTAATCTTTTTTCCAAAGAAAAATTACGGCGTGGTCAAACGAAAGTATCCGAGCGAAGTGGTCAAAAGTAAGTTGCAACACATCATCAAGCGCAGAAATATCGTGCAGTTGATTCACAAAGCCGGCAATGGTATCTGCCAATTGCCGTTGGTTTTTTTCTTTTTGGTACAGCCGATTTTTTAGAATAGCCGTGGCGGATTGTTCCGCGATAGCGGCAACTAAATGTAAATCTGTATCAGAAAAATAATTTACTTCGGTGTAAGATAGGGTGAGAATGCCAATTAGGGTATCTTGTGCCAGTAACGGCACGGCGATGGCACTGCTGGCAGCAATGGCGCTTTCTTGATTGTAATGGGATTTCCAACGGGGGTCAGATGCCGTATCGGAGATGAGCGCCGGTTGATGATGCTGTTGCACCCAGCCCGCCAGACCTTCGCGCAATATTAGCACGGTAGTTTCCGCTTCCATCACCGACGGGCTCGCACCATCTAACAGCCATCCGCGCGCCGCATCAATATCGCCATCAACCAACACAAAACTACCGCGTGCCGCGCCGGTTATGCGAACGGTTGCTCGCAATGTTCGTTGAATGACCGCATCAACGGTAAAGGCGGCATTCAATTCTTTCATCGCCAGATATAATAATGCCAGTTTTGAATCTGTTAACTGTTGTTCCATCGCAGGTTGCATTCAATCGCTATTAAATAATAAGAATATTATACCACATTTCCCTCCATTATGGCAGTATCGACTGTGCTTGTTGCAATAATTCATCGGCGCGCGCCGCATTGCCGCGCATCTTTTCGGAATTTGCCCAGTGCTGTAGAATTTGAGCTTGTACCTCTGCATATCCGGCGCGCCGAGCGTGGGTCAATGCAGTTTCAAATTTTACCGACCGTACATCCGGTGCAGTCGCAGTTTCTGCTTGCCACCATGTCGCCAGCGCCAGCCCGATGTCAATTGCGTGCCGCAAATGGTCAACCTCCGTCGATTGTGTTTTCGTCAACGCTAACGCCTGCGTCCCCATCTGAAACTGCTCCGCAGCCACATCCCATGCAAATGCCGCCAGCGATTGGTTTCCGGCACGAACAAACCATTCGACAGCAGAAGTATATCGGTTGGCGGCAAGAAAATGCTCGGCGATAAGTGCGGCGTAGGCATCAACTTGCTCGCCATTAAATTCGATGAGCCATGACGCTAGTTGCGTATGGTACGATGTGCGGTCGGCGGGTGGCAATGTGTCATAAATCGCCTCACGCAACGAAGCGTGTTTAAAGATATATTCACGAGTTTGGGCAAACGGCGATGATTCGCGCCGCAAGATTAACCCGCGCTCCTGCAAATTTTCTAACACCACATCGACCACTTCCACACTGATTGACGCCGTATGCGATTCAGCCATTTGCGCCAGCGCGACATTCCAAAATGCGCGCCCAATGGCTGCGGCACGCTGCAACATTTCTTGCTCCAACGCGGGCAATCGAGAAAATCGGGTTTGCAAAACGGTATGTAGTTTGGCGGGCAGGTTTATTGCCGACAACGCGTTGGCATCAATTCGCCAGCGCGTTGGAAACGGCAAAATTACGCCTTCGTCAATTAACAACTGAATCAACTCTTCCAGCAACAGTGGATTTCCCCGTGTATGCGACACCAGCGCCGAGTGTAATTCAGGGGGAATAACCGGAATTTTCCGGAAAATCTGCGCCATCAATTCGGCGGTCTGTTGAGCAGAGAGCGGCGGCAGGTCAATTTGCAAATGATGGCGGTCAGCAAGATTTCGCCACACCGGTTGACGCTCAAAAAGGCGGGCGCGGGTGGTACACACCATCATCAGCGGTATTTTTTGATTGGTGCGCCACACAGTTTGCAGCAACTTTAGCGATGCGTCATCTGCCCAATGAATATCTTCCAACATCAGTACCACCGGGCTGTGCGCTGTTGCCAGCGTATTAAAAAACTGATTGACCGCGCTAATTGCTGCGGTTAACGCTCTTTGGGCGGATTTTGTGGGGAAGGGAGGAACAGCATTGGGAGAAAAACTGATGAGCCGCTCGATGTCTGCCGCCATTGAGCGAGCCGAGGCGTCACCGGTTTCGGCAAGGTTAGAAATACCCTGCGACAATTTTTCACGGGTGGTGACCGCTGAATCGCTGGCGAAAATACCAAAATAAAATGTAAAAATATCGCGGAAAATCCAATATGGCAGATAGCGCGTGGACAAACTGGCGCGTCCCTGAAGCAATCGCACCGAGCGGGGTTGCTGTTCCAGCCATTGGTCAAATTCGTACAGCAACCGTGATTTCCCCATACCAGATTCGCCCACGATGGTTACCAAATGCGCGTGTCCCGTGTTGTCGGTAGCCTGAAATGCCGTTTGCAGCGTTTTCATGGCTGTGTCGCGCCCCACCATCGTCGTTTCCATCCCTTCGATGCTACGGCTGATGACTCGCACGGCATACGGTTTGGCGCCCTTCACTTCAAACGCGGCAACCGTAGCGGGCAACATAGGAATTTCTATTGACCGGGGAAACTGCTGCACATAAAAAACACCGCGCACATAACGGTACACCGCTGTAGAAATAACAATACGGTGCGATTGCGC
>CAYZQQ010000033.1:0-16311 GCA_964480075.1 uncultured Anaerolineaceae bacterium | reverse complement strand
GGGCATGGTGAACGACCATATCGTCAGTTGTTTTCGCCATGCGGAATTGGGAGAGCAGGCGTAACCCCCATCCGACATTTGGACAATCCGCATGCCCTATGGTATAGTTGTTGCCGCTTGAAACCCGTTTAAGGCACATCCGCGCCCCGTAAAAAACGGGGCGTGTTTCTTTTTGGGAGGAGATTTTCACCATGCGAATGAGCAAACTTTTCAGCCAAACCCTGCGCGATGCTCCCGGCGATGCGGAAGTCGTCAGCCATCAATTGCTGGTGCGAGCCGGATTCATCCGCCAACTCGCCGCCGGAATTTTCAGCTACCTGCCGCTGGCGCGCCGAACCATGACCAAAATTGAAGCCATTCTGCGGGATGAGATGGATGCCATCGGCGGGCAAGAAGTAACCATGCCTGTGGTTCATTCCGCCGATATTTGGAAAGAAACGGGTCGCTGGTATCAAATCGGCTCGGAAATGGGACGCTTTTTCGACAAAAACGGGCGCGATATGGTGCTGGCGATGACCCATGAAGAAGTTGTGGCGGATTTGGTGCGGAAAGAAATTCAAAGCTACCGCCAACTGCCCGCCATGATTTATCACATTCAAACCAAATGGCGCGACGACCCCCGTCCGCGCGCCGGTCTCATCCGCGTGCGCGAATTTACCATGAAAGACAGTTATTCGCTTGATGCGGATTGGGACGGGCTGGACAAACAATATCGCGCTCATTATCAGGCATATTTCAATATTTTCAACCGTTGCAGTGTGCCGTCGGTGGCGGTCGGCTCGGATGTGGGGATGATGGGCGGCAGCATGGCGCACGAATATATGTACCTCACCCCCATCGGCGAAGATACGCTGCTGTTGTGCGACCACTGCGGCTATACCGCCAACCGTCAAATTGCGGAATTTAAGAAACCGGCTGCGGCGGCAGAAGACGCCCAGCCGCTGGAAAAAATCGCCACGCCCCACACCAAAACCATCGCAGCTTTGGCGAATTTTCTGAAAATCCCCTCCGCCAAAACCGCGAAAGCCGTGTTTATGGTCGCCACCATCACCGAAGGCACGGAGGATGTGGAAAAATTCGTCTTCGCGGTGGTGCGCGGCGATATGGACGTGAACGAAACCAAACTTGCCAACGCCGTCAAAGCGAAAGCGCTCCGACCCGCGCACGATGAAGAGATTGCCGCCATCGGCGCAGAGCCGGGGTATGGTTCGCCCATCGGCGTGAAGAACGCGCTGATTGTGGTGGATGACACCATTCCCGCATCGCCGAATCTGGTGGCGGGCGCAAATGAGGTGGGGTATCATTTCTTGAATGTGAATTTTGGACGCGATTATCGGGCGGATATTGTGGCGGATATTGCAGCGGCATCGGATGGTGATTTGTGTCCCCATTGCGGAAATCCGATGCACACCAGCCGTGGGGTGGAAATCGGCAACATTTTTAAGTTAGGAACCCGCTATACCGAAGCGCTCGGCGCAACATTTTTGGATAAAGACGGCAAAGAGAAGCCGGTCATTATGGGGTCGTATGGCATCGGGGTGGGGCGGTTGCTGGCGTGTGTGGCAGAAGAACACAACGATGAGCACGGCTTGATTCTGCCCATCACCATCGCGCCATATCAAGTGCATTTGGTCAATTTGAGCAGAAAATCAAACGCGGCGGAAGAAATTTATGCCGACCTGCGAGCGGCGGGGGTGGAAGTGTTGTTTGATGACCGTGACGACAGTCCCGGCGTGAAATTCAACGATGCCGATTTGATTGGCTTGCCGCTGCGCATCACCGTGGGCGACCGCGGGCTGAAAAAAGGCGGCGTGGAGTTGAAACGCCGCGACACCGGCGATAGCGAACTCATCCCGCTGGCGGACATTGTCGGCACGGTGCAGGAAAAAATCGCCGATATGACCGCCAAAATTATGGAAACCGTGGTGGAAATGCCGTTTAAAGAGTAGGAGAAACAATGAACCGCGAAGAAACGCTGGTATGGATTGATGATATAATGGAGGCGCTCGATAATTCGGAAGTGATAGAAATTATCGAGGCGACAATTTCCGGCGGATTGGTCTCGCCGGAATTTTTTGAAACGCTGGATGCGGAGACGGAACGGTTAAAAGAAAGTGGCGACCGTATTCGCTATGACCGATTGCTGGAAATTGCGCGAACCATCGCTATCGCGCGGCAAAATCGCAAAGAAAATTTGTGATTCACCGGTATGTATTGGCGCTCGTGGTGGAGCGTTCAGTGTCGCTCCGGGTGAGCAACAAAAACCCCGCCGAAAAGACTGGCAGGGGTTTATTTTTCTGCAAATTAGTGGGTTTGGATGAGCACCGCGACGGCTAACAAGCCAATACTCAGCGCCACGCGCCAGCCCAGCATCATGTAAGATGTTAACGGTGTGGGTAATAATGTCGATGGCTTGTGTGGCAGGCTTTTCCCCATAACGTCTTTCCTCCATTCAAAATCATATCTATCCACCTCCGCAGTATAGCACTTTTTTTAACATTGGCGAATATTGCTGTTTGACGATGAGTGTTTGACCGGGTATCCTTTCGAGAAAAAAAGGAGCAACGATGACAAATTCTGTGTCAGATAGTTTGCCGTTTCCCGGTAGAAAAAGACAAAACGCAAAAGAAACATCCCGCACCGCCGAAACCACATCCGGGGGTGATGAAGGGGTGCAGTGGGAAAAAATTGCGGCGGGATTACAGCCAATGGAAGCGCAGGTCATAAAAAGCCGGCTGGACAGCGACGACATCCCTGCCGTCATTCAGCAGGAGAGCATCGGCGCGGTGATGGGCTTGACGGTCGGCGGGCTGGGGTCTGCCAGTGTTTGGGTTCCCGAACCGTTGGCAGAGCGGGCGTTGGCGCTATTAAACGAAGAATTCCCGCCAAATCTGTGAAATTGGTGACAAATGTCCCTTGAAACAGTGACTTATAGCACTGTTACAATGGGATATTTTAATTATAATAACAGTGTTCTTATTTTGCGTGAAGATGTTATGACATTTCAGGATAGGAAATTGATGAAATATTGGAAACGATTGAATATGTATTTTTTGCTCGGTTTGGTAGCAGTGCTGGCGAGTATTATGCCTGCCGCCGCGCAATCATTAACCATAGACCAGTTGGTCATTCAAATATGGCCCGAATTTGACCGTCCCGAAACATTGGTTATTTATAAGGGGCAACTCGCTGCCGATGTAACTATTCCAGCCACGCTTAAATTCGATGTGCCTGCCGGCGTGGGCGATATGCACGCCGTGGCAGTGATGGGACCGGATGGGAATCTGGTGAACACCGCTTACGATTTAACCCCGGTCGATGCTTCTACCGCACAATTGAGTTTTACGGTGAATAATCCGCGGTTTCAATTTGAATATTACGACCCGAATTTGGTAGTAAAAGAGGGTGTGACCCGAAGTTTGCAATACAATGGCGGCACCCGCCTGCCCATCAACTCGCTGCAAATAGAAATTCAGCAGCCAACCGATGCGAAAAATATGGAAATCACCCCTCCCGCAGATGAAGTTATGACCGGCTCCAATAATTTTGTATATTACATTTACCGTCGGACAAAAATTAAACCGGGTGAATTTATTACTTTGGCGGGAAAATACACAAAACAAACCGATGCGCTCACGACAGAAATGCAAGTGGGCATTCCCCAGCCGACCACCGTTGCCCCACCCGCTTTACCATTGACCATGCCGATGCCCAATAATTGGGGCGTGACGCTGGGGTATGTCCTGCTGGCGCTGGGGGTGGGGGTACTGTTGATTGCGGGCGGCATTTGGATTTTTAATAGCAGTCGTGCGGACGAGCCGGAGACAGAACCGGCACGTCGTCCGGGACGAAAACGCGGTTCGCCGCCACCGCCCAAACCGGTCAGACCTGCGTCTGCCGTAACCACGGCTGGGGCAAAAGGTAAATTCTGCCCGGAATGTGGCGCGCGATATAAACCCGGCGCGAAGTTCTGTCATCAGTGCGGCGCACCCCGCCGATAGAAACATAAGAAATTTGCGAGAATTTTAATGTCTGTTTAAGCTATTATCAGTATGATGAAAACAGAAATTGCAGGGATGACTGACAACGTGTGGAAATTATTAATACTCATCGTAACCCTGTTAACTGCCATTGTACCCGCGACCGCTGCCGCGCAAACACCGAAGACGCATCCCCAAATATTTTTTACTGCATTTTATCACGGACAGTGGGATATTTTTAGCGTGTCGCCCGATGGGCAGACACTATGGCAAATTACCAACGATAAATATGAGGACGCTGACCCGGCGATTTCGCCGGATGGGACACAATTGGCATTTGCATCCCGGCGAAACGAAAATTGGGACATTTATCTGCTGGATTTGACGACCGGTACCGAAACGCAATTGACCACTCATCCGCATTACGATGCCGCACCGGCATGGAGTCCCGATGGTTCGCAATTGGCGTTTGAATCGTTTCGCAGCGGCGATTTGGATGTGTGGCTGATAGATTTTGCTGCGAACAACGCCCTGAAAAACCTCACCGCCGATTCGCCTGCGTATGATTTTTCACCGGCATGGAATGACACGGGCGGCACGTTGTTTTTCACGTCGGCGCGCGGGGGCAATGATGACATCTGGGCGCTCGATATGGCTTTGGGAACGGTAACCCCACTGACCACCGCCGAAACATCGGAGAGCCAACCGGCGTGGAATACTGCAAAAGCCGGGTTGGGGTACACCGTCAATCATCTGGGTGAAAAAGATTTTTGGTTCGCCCCAAAGGGAAATGCCCCCCGCCGATACACATGGTTGGGCAGTATTGACCACGTTTTGTTTGCCCCGAATGGCGCGGCAGTGGCGGGTATTTTGCACGGTGAAAATGCTGACCGGCTCATTCGGTTGGATGATGGCAACCCCGTCCCGCACTACCTTTCGCCGCCGATGCTGTTGCAGGGTAGCATGAGCTGGCACGACAACGCGCCGGTGTATGGCACACCACCGGCACAATTTTCGGCAAACGAAATTGCCACCGGGCTATACACCGAAACGGTGTCGCCCAGCAAAAGCACGTCCGGTGAAGCGTATGATTTGGTCCGGTTAAACGATTTGTCGGCGGGAAGTCCGTGGCTGGCAGATACAGTGGATGATTCGTTTCGCGCGATGCGGACTCAATTGCAAGATGAAGTGGGATACGATTTTCTGGGTACACTTTCGGAAGCGCTGCGCCCCATCAATTTTTTTAGCGATGCCAGCCAATATTCCAGTTGGCACAAAAGCGGGCGCGCCTTTGACACTCGATTTGATTTGCCCGGCGGACGCTTAAAAATTGTAAAAGAGGATGTCGGCGGCAACACGTATTGGCGAGTTTTATTGCGCTGTGTTGACCAAAGTGGCGGGTGTGGTAAACCTGTCGCCGCGCGTCCGTGGGATTATAGCGGACGGGCGCGGACGGTACTCGCTCCGGAGCAGGGTGGGGTAGAGCAAGCGCCGCTGTACGGCTATTACGTTGATTTTACCAATTTGGCGCAGATGGATGGCTGGCAGCGCATCGCATCGCACGATGAGCCGGATTTTAGCTGGACATGGCACTTTAAAGCATTTGAATACTGGCACTTTCAAAAACCGTTGGTTGAAAACGACGGGCTGAGCAATTGGTATCAAGCGATGCGGCAGGTGTACCCGCAAAAAGATGTGGACACCTATTTCTCGTGGAAAAAAATGCGCGCCGCCAATGAGGACCCCGATTTAATTATGCTGAAAGGAGTTCCGGCTTCGGCGAAAGCGCAGCGGTGGTGGCAGCAACTTGCCGCCCCGTGAAAATCTAAATTTATACCCGATTATCAATAATTGTTTCGGAGGAAATATATGCAGAGCGACAAAGTAATGGGCATTCCCAGCGAAATGGCAAAAAACCGTTCACGCGGGAAAACAAAATTTATCATCGGCGGGCTGGTCATCGCGCTGGCAGTGGTATATTTAATTTACACCGGTGTGCAGAGCAGCGCCGCATACTATCTCACTGTTGATGAGCTGTATGCCAAACAAACCGCCATGATGGATAAACAAGTTCGCGTGTCAGGGATGGTTGACGCTGCAACCATTGATTACAACCATCAAGACCTTATTTTGAAGTTTGACATTATGGGCGAAAACGGGCAGAATTTGCCGATTGTTTTCAAGGGTCCCCAACCCGACCAAATGCGTGAAGGTGCAGAAGCCATCGTCGAAGGAAAATTCGACGGGTCGGTGTTTAATGCGAAAACATTGTTATTAAAATGCCCCAGCCGTTATGACGATAAAATCGAACAAGTGAAAGTAAATTCATACTAATGTCAGTTGGAAAGCCACTGACTGCATGGGCAACCCGCAGGGTTGCCCGTTGACACTTCTCACGCCGTGATTGACGCAACGATGATGGTGCATCACACGGGATAGGATGGAATAATGCCTGCAGTTGGATATACCGCACAGGTGTTCGCGTTTATTTTGGCAGTATATGCCATTGTCGCCGCGGTAACCGGTGCGAGAAAGAACCGTCCCGATTTAATTTTGAGTGCAAAACGCGCTTCGCTGGGCGTCACCATTTTATTGACGGTCGCTGTGCTGGTGATGGAATATTTGTTGCTCACCCAGCATTATCAAACCGAATATGTCGCGCAAGTGACCAACAGCGACGCCACCACATTTTTTCGGATAGCGGCACTGTGGGGGTCACAAAATGGGTCGCTGCTCTTTTTTGCATGGCTCATGTCAATTTTTACCGGCGCAGTCCTGCTAAATAAGTGGGGGGCGGTAAAAACGCTCATTCCGTATGTGATGGCAGTGATGAACTTCATTCTGATATTTTTTGTGGGGCTGATAGTTACGGTTGCCAACCCATTTGCGCAACTAACTTTCTTCCCCGCCGATGGGAATGGATTGAATCCGATGTTGTACCATTGGGGTATGGTCATCCACCCGCCAATTTTATACATTGGGTTTGTGGCGTTTATTGTGCCGTACTCGTTTGCAATGGCGGCACTCATTACCGGACAGCGCGGCGATTTATGGATGCGCACCACTCGCCGCTGGACACTGGTGGCGTGGATGTTTTTGAGCATGGGGTTGTTACTTGGCGGGCGTTGGGCGTATGATGTGCTCGGCTGGGGCGGCTACTGGGGTTGGGATGCCGTTGAAAATGCGGCGCTCATTCCGTGGTTGGTTGCCACGCCGTTTTTACACTCATCCATCATTCAAGAAAACCGGGGGATGATGAAACGCTGGAACGCGGGGTTAATAATTTTAACGTTCGCACTGGTTATTGAAGGGACATTCCTCACCCGTTCCGGGGTGATTGGCTCGGTGCACACCTTTGCGCAAAGCGCCATTGGACCGCTGTTCCTGGGCTTTATTGGGATTATGTTCATTGCGTCGCTGGTACTTTTTGTAAGCCGGTGGGAACTGCTGGCAAGCGAAAATGAACTTGATTCGATGCTGTCGCGCGAAGCGATTTTTTTGCTGAACAACCTGTTTTTCATCGCCATTGCCTTCACCGTGTGGTGGGGCACGCATTTCCCCATTATTTCCGAAGCGCTGCTGGGTAATAAAATTGTGGTGGGACCGCCATTCTTCCGTAAAGCAACCGGTCCGCTGTTTGCCGGACTGATTGTGTTGATGGGTATTGCGCCGTTGATGCCCTGGCGGCAAATTACATCGCGCAAACTATTGCGGCAATTGATTGTCCCCGCCACGGTGGGCATTGCGGTGGCAATTTTGCTGCCACTGTTTACCAACATTAAAGTTGCGGGGGCGGTGCTGGCGTTTTCGTTTGTGGCGTTTACCGGCACCGTTACATTGATGGAATACTGGCGCGGGGTCAGCGCTCGCCATCGGGCGCACGGCGAAAATTATTTTTCGGCGATGGCGCATTTGGTGGCACGCAACCGTCGGCGGTATGGCGGGTATCTCATTCACTTTGGGGTACTGTTTGCCACCATCGGCATTGTGGGCATGGAATTTTATCAGGTAGAAACTCAGCAAAATGTCGGTTTGGGCGAATCGTTTTCCATAACATCGCCGTTTACCGGCAAATACGATTTAACATTTAAGGGATTGAAACAGGTGCCCGGCAAACCCGGTGTGGAAAATACCGTCGGCGAATTGCAGGTGAGCCATGACGGGAAGGTGGTCGATACCATCAGCCCGTATCGAGAATTTTTTGTTCGCCAGCAGCAACCGATGACCATTCCGGGCATCCATCGTCAGGGTATGTCAGAGTTGTATGTCATTATTGCCGGATGGGAACCCGACGGGCAAAGCGCCAGCTTTAAAGCATATATCAATCCGTTGATAAATTGGCTATGGTTTGGCGGCATTGTGTTTGTGCTGGGGACGATGGTTGCGGCGTGGCCCTCGCCGCAGGTGGCACGGAAACCGGCATCGGTTAAATCACGGAAAAATGTGGTAGAGGTGTCATGAAAAAATATACCACGCTCGTAATATTTTTGTTGGCGGTGATAGTGCTGGCGGCGGCAGTTGCGCCGGTTTTGGCGCAAGACCCGCAGCAACCCAGTATGGATGCGGTCAATCATGTGGCGCGAAAGCTAAATTGTCCAACCTGCCAGTCGCTAAATTTGGAAGATTGCCGCACTCAAACATGCGACCAATGGCGCGGTCAGATTAAAGATCTGCTGGCAGAAGGCTACTCGGAACAAGAGGTGCTTGATTGGTTCATCGCCCGGTTCGGCGTTGAAGTTTTGCAGGAGCCGCCGCGTCAGGGGCATGGATTGTTTGCCTGGTTATTGCCGGGGGCAGGTATGCTCATCGGAATTGGCTGGCTGGCGTTCATACTGCGTCGCTGGTCGGCGGCAAAACCACCGGAAGCCGTCCCTGTTGCCGAAACGCCGGAAGCGCCGGGTGTGGATGAAGAGACACTGCGCAAAATTGAAGAGGATTTGAAGGATTTCTAAATCGATATGACCCAACCCATTGATCCACCCCAAAAATCTAACAAAAAAGTTATCGGACTCACGGTCGGCATTGTGGTATTGCTGGTACTCTTTTTTGTGTTTGCGTACGGGCTGCAAAAACGAGAATCTACCCAATTGCAGGGAGCGCCCGCCCCCGACTTTTCCATAACATCTTTCGATGGTGAAACTTTCACGCTGGCTTCGCTGCATGGCACGCCCATTCTCATTAACTTTTGGGCGAGCTGGTGTATTGAATGTTATAAAGAAGCCCCGCTGCTGGAGCAGGCGTCTCAAGATTATAAAGGCAAAGTTGTATTTTTAGGTATTGATTATCTTGATACCGAGAAAGAAGCCTTGAGCTATCTGAAAAAATATGGCGTTACTTACCCCTCTGGTCCGGACATCAAATCACGGATGGCGAAAAATTATCGCATTACCGGCGTGCCGGAAACATTTTTCATCACCCGCAATGGGGAAATCATCCACGTGCAAATTGGACCCATTGAACGCCCACAACTCTATCAGCTATTAGATTCACTCGTTTCCGGAGGATAAGATTTTCATGAACATCATATTTATTGCGATCATCGCGCTGATGATTGCTGTAACGCTGTGGTGGGTGTTAGCCCCATTGTTCAGCGCCAAAACCCAAAGCGAGGCATCGGAGCGGGCTGATTTGCTCGCTCTGGGTGAACTCGAATTGAAACGCGACTCGATTTATGCCGCCATCAAAGATATGGAACTGGATTACGAAAGCGGCAAAATCGGCGAGCAAGATTATCAGCAGGGACGATTGAAGTTTTTGCAACGGGCGGCAGGCATTATAAAGCAAATTGAGGTGCTTTCCAGCGACTTTGAAAACCGGTTGGATGCACAACTTGAAGCGTTGCTTGCCAATGACACGGCGACCATCGTCAATGCCGATGACCGCGCCGCCGCCCACGCAGACATCCAAGCGCAGCTCAACGCAATGGCGAGCCGAACTTCAAACTATACCTGCCCCGATTGTGGACACGCGTTTGAACCCGGCGACACTTTTTGTATGCAGTGTGGCGCAGCGCTGATAAAAGAATGCCCCACATGCCACAACGCTGTTTTGCCCGACGACAAATTCTGCCCCCATTGCGGTGAACAATTGGCGAAAACAGAAGGGGTATCATGACCGAACATCGCCTGCAACCGATATTTGCGCTGGCTTTACTGCTGATGCTGGCAGGCGGAATTTGGGCGGTGCAACCGGCAACCGCCGCGCCGCCAAAACAAGCGCCCCCGCTGCCCGCCACCCTTTCAGCGGTGAACGGGCAATCTATTTTTGCCGAAAACTGCACCCCGTGCCACGGTACGGGCGGCAAAGGCGATGGCCCCACTGCCGCATCGCTGCCCGCGCCCCCGCCTAATTTTACCGACCCGGCAACGCTGAACGCCATGTCGCCATCCGAAATTTTTACGACCATCAAAGAAGGGCGGATGGACAAAATGATGCCCCCGTGGAAACAACGGCTGTCAGACGACCAAATTTGGGATGCGGCGGCATATTTGCTCACTCTCAACGCATCTGAGGCGGTCATTGAAACGGGCAAAACAACGTTTAACGATTCGTGTGCCACTTGCCACAGTGTCGGCGGTTCGGCGGCAGATGTGGATTTTTCTAATGCCGCCACCCTGGCAAATTCCAGCGCCGATGCGATAGTGGCATCATTTCGCGCACCCGATAACGTTCACGCCGAGCCACTGCAATCGCTGGCGGACGCGGATATTATCCCGGCGGTGGCGTTTGTGCGCACACTCAGTATGGAGCTTCCGGCACCCGTGCCTCACGATGGGGTGTTGACCGGTACGGTACACAATGGCACTACCGGCGCATCAATGCCCGATATTACCCTGAAGTTGTACACCGTAACGTCTGATGGTAATTTATTGGAAACCGCCGATGGCGCGAGCGGTTCTGACGGAACATTCGCCTTTGAAAATCTGCGTCGAGAACATACGGTCAATTTTGTATTGGAAGCGGTATATGATGATGTCCATTATTTCTCAAAGGACCCGGCGGTTTTTCTGCCCGATAGCACAGAAACATCTCTGGACGTGAATGTGTACGAAACCACTGACGACCCCGGTACCGTAAAACCGACAACCCTGCATCGTATCGTGGCATTCGTGCCCGATTTTATCAGCATCACCGATATTTATGTGTATGCCAACGACAGCGACAAAACATTTGTGGGCACGATGGGCGCTGATGGACTTCCTGAAACCATCAAAATTACGTTGCCCGATAACGCGCAAGAAATATCTTTTCAGTTTAGCACCGCCCGCCAATCCAACGGGAATATTTACGTCGATTCTCGCCCTGTGCCACCCGGTAAAGATAATTATTCACTGGCGGTAAGCTACGCCATTCCCATAGATGGCAAATCAGCAACGTTAAAAACACCGTTGCTCGATACCATTCCGCAGGTTAATTTGTTGGTGGTAGACCAGGGTGAAGCAGTATCAAGTGACCAGTTGAAGCGTTTGGATGATAGACCCATTCAGGGAGACACGTACCAGCAATGGACAGGTGCAAATCTCCCCGGCGGACAGGATTTTGTGATGACATTCGACCGGTTGAATAAGCTTGATTTTTCCGCCCCTCCCCCCGACAGCTCGCCGGTAGCCAGCGGTTGGGCTGCCAGCGGTCCCAATCAGCAATATTTGCAATGGGGTGTGCTTGGTTTGGGCGTGTTGCTCATTATCTTTGTGTTGTTTATGGTCAATCGAAGTGAACCGGTTGCCGTTATTGCCACATCCGCGGCAGAAAAAACCCATTTGGTGGCATTATTGCAAGAATTGGATGCGATGCGCGCCACCGGCGTAGTTGATGATGCGATGTATCAGCGACTGCGAACCCGGTATCGAGACCAATTGAAGGAAATACTGGCACCAAAATGATAAAAGTCCGCAATTTAATTAAAGCATTTGGCAGTCGAGCCGTATTGCGCGGTATCAACTTTGATATTGAACCCGGTGATTTTGTAACGTTGTTGGGGGTTAACGGCGCGGGGAAAACCACCCTGATGAGCATTGTTGCCACGTTGACCAAACCGACGGCGGGCAGTATCACCATCGGCAATATGGATACCGGCGACCATGCCGCGTTTATTCGGCGGTATATTGGCTTGGTATCGCACAAAACATTGCTGTATGATGATTTGAGCGGCGAACAAAACCTTAAATTTTACGCGCGTATGTATGATGTGCAATATCCCAAAAAGCGCATCGAAACGGTATTGCAGCAAGTTGGGTTATGGGGCAGGCAAAAAGACCCGGTGCGAACTTATTCGCGGGGGATGCAGCAGCGTTTGGCAATTGCCCGCGCCATTCTGCACAATCCGCCCATTTTGCTGTTGGATGAACCCGATACCGGGCTAGACCAGGGCGCAACATCTATGCTGGGCGACCTGCTGGCGGCAGTCGGCACGGCGCAGCGCACGGTGCTCATGACCACGCACAATGTGGAACGGGGACTTTCGCTGGGGCAGCGGGTGCTGATGCTGGCAAATGGAAAAATCGCGGTGGATGCGCCGCGAGAGGCTGTATCACTTGAATCATTATCGCAATATTATGCCAATTAGTGAACATTTATGACTATTCAATCAAACGCTTCATCGTCTTTTCCCACCGATAACGTTATTGCGCGTCAACCTCCCCGATTTGCGTACCTGAGAAAAGTATGGGCAATTGTGGGCAAAGACGTGGCAGCAGAACTTCGTACCAAAGAAATGCTCAGCGCCATGTTCGTCTTTTCGCTGCTGGTAATATTTATTTTTAACTTTGCGTTTGATTTGCGCACTGAAAACGCCAACACGCTGGCGCCCGGTGTTTTGTGGGTGGCTATTGCTTTTTCGGGCATGCTGGGGTTGGGTCGCAGTTTTATCACCGAGCGCGACCGGGGGTCGCTTCATGGGTTGTTGCTGGCACCGGTTGACCGCAGCGCCATTTATGTCGGCAAGTTTTTGGGTAACGTGCTGTTTATTTCGGTGGTGGAGATTGTTATTCTGCCGCTGTTTATCGTATTTTTCAACCAACCGTTGAGCATCATTCTGCCACTCATCGGCGTGGTGGTGTTGGGTACCATCGGATTTGCCGGGGTGGGGACACTTTTTTCCGCTATGGTGATCCACACCCGCGCCCGCGATGTTTTGCTGCCAATTATGCTCTTCCCGGTGGTCGTGCCGGTATTGTTATCGGCGGTGCGGTTGACAGCGGGAATTTTAGATAATTTGCCGTTTGAAGATGTGCAAAACTGGTTTGGATTGTTAATAGCATTTGACTTAATTTTTATGGCAGTATCATTCATAATGTTTGAATATGTAGTAGAGGAGTAGTTTATGTCCGCAGAAACTGTGCAATCCACACAGCGTAACCCCTGGATAACCGCACTCACAGCAGTCAGTGGCTTGCTGATGCTCACCGGCTTGTATCTGGCGTTTATGTTTGCCCCGCCTGCCCTAAATCTGCAAACGCCTGCCGAACAGTTTGCGCAGCGCATTTTGTACTTCCATGTAGGGTCGGCGTGGGTTGGCTTTTTTGCCTTTTTCATCACCTTTGCCGCCGGTATCGGTTATTTGATTAAACGAACGTTTTTCTGGGATAATCTGGCAAATTCCAGCGTGGAAATCGGGTTGACTTTTATGACGATGGTGCTGGTAACGGGGTCCATTTGGGCAAAACCCACGTGGAATACTTGGTGGACTTGGAGCCCACGGTTGACCATCAGCGCCATTGGTTGGTTGATGTATATCGGCTATCTCATGCTACGCTCGGCAATTGACAGTCCGGCACGGCGCGCGCGATTCGCATCGGTATATGGTATCATCGCTTTTTTGTCTGTGCCCATCAATTTTATGGCAATTCGCTGGTGGCGCGATATTCACCCGGCGGTGGTTGGTTCGGGGGCAAATGACGGACAGGGCGGCTTTGACATGAGCTCTAATATGACCATCACTCTGATGTTTTGTATCTTTGCATTTACGGTATTTTATGGCACATTACTGTACCATCGTATGCGAATGGGCAAAACCGAACATGAAGTTGAGACCCTTAAACAAGAAATTATGTATCGATAGGAGCACAATTATGGCAGATTTACTTTATTTAATGATGGCATACGCGGCGTTTTGGCTTTTTAGCTTTATATTGATTTTTAGCATTTTTAGCCGCCAGCGAAAATTGGATGACGAACTGATGATGCTGAAACAACTGCTCCAAAAAGATGCACGTGAATAAAACCAAACCGCAAGCCACCATCTATTCTGTGTAGGATGTCTTACAGAAACTCATCGGGAATTATGGTATAAATTTAGTGCTGAAAACTTAACCGATGTTGCATCCCGGAAAAACTGTGTGAGGAATAAATAATATGAGTCCAGAGAGCCTTACCATCCCGTTGGCGTTTGCTGCCGGATTTCTATCCTTTATATCGCCGTGTGTCTTGCCGTTAGTCCCCGTATATTTGGGCTATCTCACGGGAACCACCGTGGGCGCCGACGAAGAAAAGATTAATCGCGGTATGGTATTTACCCATGCCCTGCTATTTGTGGCAGGGTTTACCATTATATTTGTGGTTGTGTTCGGCGCGCCTTTTGGCTTGCTGGGAACATTTTTACGCGGAACTTTCTCTAGTATTTTGGTAAAAGTTGGCGGCGTATTTTTGATATTGTTTGGATTGCATATGGGGGGCGTTTTCCGCTATTTGGCAAACAAATTAAAAGATGTGCCCAACATTGGCGAGCCCATCAATACCTTAAATTACAAGCTCGATATGTTCATTTTGCCGGAACGGCGCATTCAATCCGAGATGGGCAACTCTCCGAGCTACACCCGCTCATTGTTTGTGGGAATGACCTTCGCCGCCGGATGGACACCATGCATCGGACCGTTGCTGGGCGCAATTTTAACCATCGCCGCCAGCGGGCAAAATTTTACGCAAGCTATCATGATGCTTTTTGTGTATTCGATGGGGCTTGCCGTCCCGTTCCTGCTGACTGCATTATTGCTCACCTCTGCAACCGGTTTTCTTAAACGACTTAATCGCCACATGCACGCCATCGAAATTATCAGCGCCGTATTTTTGGTGGCGGTTGGTGTGCTGCTGGTGTCTGATCAATTTACCGCGCTCTTCAACACCACCTTCAGTAGTTTTGCCCCGGCATGGCTCATTGAACGATTGTAAATTTTTAAACCTCTTCAAGCGTTCGGGCACCGACCCGGACGCTTTTTTTAGTTGTTGCGGATTCAATCCCCCGCAGTAAGCTGCGGGGAATATTTATTGGTTTTGAGGCTCCGGTAATTTTTGGCAATTTGCCGTCATTGATTTATGATACTGTCATTGGCGCACCGGCGTCACTTGTGAGTTCACTGACACATTGGGGAATCTTGTGCCCATTAAAATATTATCGCAAACGGTTGCCGATAAAATTTCCGCGGGTGAAGTTGTTGAACGCCCGGCATCGGTTGTGAAAGAGTTGATAGAGAATGCTATTGATGCGGGCGCGTCCGCCATCCGGGTGGAAATTACGGGCGGCGGCAAACAACGGCTCAAAATTACTGATGACGGCAGAGGTATCCCCGCTGCCGAAGTGCCGTTGGCGTTTCAGCGCCATGCTACCAGCAAGCTATCTACAATTGAAGACCTGTTTCATGTGCGGACATTGGGCTTTCGCGGCGAAGCGCTGGCGTCCATCGCTGCCGTATCGCAATTGACCATGATTTCTCGCCCGGCGGAGCAGACCGGCGGCACACAAATCCGTATTGAAGGCGGTATACAGCAGGCATTGTCGCCGGTTGGGGCGCCGGCTGGCACCACCATTACCATCGATAACCTGTTTTTTAATGTTCCCGCGCGACTAAAGTTTTTAAAGGCAGATGCCACCGAAACCGGACATATTTTTCGTATTGTCAGCCATTATGCGCTGGCGTATCCTGAAATTCGGTTTTCGTTGCACAGCAATGGACGACCGGCGTTTCAAACCGATGGCAGCGGCAAATTATATGACGTGCTTGTTTCCGTATGGAAACTGGATGCGGCGCGGCAAATGGTTCCCGCTCACGGAGAAACCGACGATGGAATTACGGTGTCGGGATATGTGGGCACACCCGCGTTGCATCGCGGGCAGCGAGACCAAATTATCTTTTTTGTCAATCGCCGCTGGATTCAAGACCGCGCGCTGACAACCGCCGTGTCACAGGCGTACCATACATTTTTGCCCATTGGACGCTATCCGGTGGCAGTGTTGAACGTTTCGTTGCCGCCGGAAGATGTTGATGTTAATGTTCATCCCACCAAAGCCGAGGTGAAATTCAAGAATTCGGGGGCAGTTTTTTCTGCCGTGCAGCGT
>CAYZQQ010000032.1:0-16767 GCA_964480075.1 uncultured Anaerolineaceae bacterium | reverse complement strand
CCAGCATGTTGGTGCCGAAGGAACGCCCGTCGAACACGGGGGTGGTGGTGATGAGCGTTTTCAGTCCGCGCTCGCGCAGCAATTCCGCGTCGGCGGCGGTGGTGGTGTTGGTAACAATGCTTTGCCCGGAAAGGTCGTCGGGCAGGTGTTTGCGGATATACAGAAAATCGCCGGCGATCACCGAGCCATATTTGAACCATTTTTCATATTTCGGCACAATTTCGTTCTGGTCGTCGCCGGTGGGGTACACCATACTGATGGGCGCCAGCCCGATAATCGGCAACAAGATACTGCCGAGCCGTTGCAGGCTTTTCAGGCTGTGCAGAGGGATCGGCACGCCCAGCCCGAACATCAAATCGCAAAAAACGGTGTCGAACCCGGCGGTCACCAGCGATTGCGCCATACCGAATCGGTCAACCCCCAGCGTCATCATAGCTTTGCGGGGCGACAGCGGCTCGTCAAGTCGCGGCTCAACCAGTTGCATCACCCGCCCTTCAAGCGTATGTTTCAGTCCGCGCCCATCAACGGCGGGTGTTTGACGCACGTCTTTTACCATATTGATGCCCGACCGGAGCGGATATTCTTTTTCGCCTAGTTTGATATAGAGCTCCACCCCACCCACACCGAACGCGTCCACTTTGCCATCCATTTTGGCAAACATGCGGCGGGCGGCTTTTTCATCGCCATCCGTACCGATGCGCTCAAGAATGATTTTTTCGCCTCCCAATTCAACTTCCACTTTTTTGTTGCGGGCAGAACTGCCCAGACTGATACTGACGGCATGTTTCATGGGTTCATCCTCCTGTTCTCACCCTTCATTATAACCTAAACGGGATGGAATAAAAAAAGGCGGTCGTCCGTTGCGAATGACCGTCATCAAATTTAGATTTGAACCACAATTGCAACACATTCAATCACAAATACCACAAATAACCGAATAATCCAAATGATTAATCCAAATATTCGTGACATTTGTCCGTTCGTGTCATTCGTGATTTGGCATGTGGATTATTTTATGCTCCTTTCGGATTCGCCACCGGTTCAGACGGCAGTACAGACGGCAGTACCCCGCGCCGCGACAGAACCCGCAGTACCCGGCACACCAGTTGCGGCGCATCCGTCCCCACAAAAAGGTTGAACCGTTTTTCATCGAGCCGTTCTTCCACCGCCAGCCGCAATTCGCCCTGCCGGTACAGCTCAATTCCAAACGGCAGCAGGGATGCATCGGGCGGTATCAGCGTCAGCTGGTTTTTCAACTTCAGCCAATATTCGGGCATCAGCCGGTCCGGACGCAGGTCGTACGGGTTTGAGAGCCGTCCGTCATTTCTCAACGCCTGCGCCACCAGCGAACGCAGTTCCAGAATTTCCGTGCCGTTCTGGCGCGGCACTTCGCGCCGGACGCTGGCGGCATAGGTGTAGATTCGTTTGCCGTCGCGCGTTTCGAACACCGGCGCCCAAAAATCGGTTTCGCCCGCCACCCGCTTTTTCAGGTAAAGGATGGGGCGCATGGTTTGGAGGGTTTTGGCATTCACTCCCCGCACATGGAGTTTGTCGCTTTTTCCGGGTGAGCCAAGAATCTTCACGGCGTGCAGATAGTCCGCCAGATAATCGCGCACTTTTGCCAGTTCCACATGCCGAAACACCGGGCCACCGGGGGTAGTGGCAAACACTTCACGCCCCACAGTGTAAACGGGGTACACTTGCCGCGAACGCCGCGCCACAAAAATATAGCTCGGCAAACGGGACATATTTATCAATCCCCGCAGGACATTCCCCATCAACGCGGGCAAATGCTCAATGGTGTCTGTCTCCATCCGAAAACCGCACACTTCGGCATCGTATGCTGTTTTTCCAGCCGGATGGGAACGGTACACCGGCACGATAAATTCCGTTTCAAAATCTACCGTCGCCTCCACCACGGATATTGATGCGATGAAAGGAAGGGTATCCGCATTGGCATCCGAATTTGGTACAAGAGCAATTTTCATAAAATTCTCCCGTTACCGTATAGCCGATGGCGCAACATCGGGCATCAAATTCCGTTTACCCGGTTCGGCGGTGTTGGGCGCACCAAATTCGGGGTAACTGATGGTGCCGTGCTCGGAAATGTCCAGCCCTTCCAATTCCTCTTTTACCGATACCCGAATGCCGATGGTCTTTTTCAACAGGGTAAACAGCCCGAACATGGTGCTGAATGCCCACACCGCCACCGCCAGCACACCAACTATCTGCACGCCGAGCTGAGCGAATCCGCCGCCGTAAAACAGTCCGGCAACACTACCCATGCCGGTCAGCAATCCAACTTGCGGTGCGGCGAGCAGCCCCACCGCCAGCGTTCCCCACACGCCGTTGAACGCATGCACCGCCACCGCCCCCACCGGGTCATCAATTTTGAGCGTCTTTTCCACAAATGCCAGCCCGAACACCAACACCGCACCCGCCATCAACCCGATGATGAGCGCGCCCGTCGGTGTGACGTTCGCCGTACCGGCAGTGATAGCCACCAGCCCCGCCAGCACGCCATTCAGTGCCATTTCGGTGGAAGGTTTGCCCGTGCGCAGCCAGTTTATCACCAGCGCCGACACGGCTCCGGCTGCAGCAGCCATATTTGTGGTCACCGCAATGTAGCCGATGCCCGGGTTCATGCCGGATAGCGTGCTGCCGGGATTGAATCCAAACCAGCCGAACCACAGGATGAACACCCCCAGTGCCGCCAACGTCAAACCGTGTCCGGGAATGACATTGGCTGAACCATCTTTGTTAAATCTGCCGATGCGGGGACCCAGCACAATCGCGGCTGCCAGTGCCGCAAATCCACCCACCGTATGGACAATGGTTGACCCGGCAAAATCAATAAATCCCAGCCCGGCAAGCCAGCCCCCTCCCCACAGCCAATGCCCGGAAATGGGATATATCAACCCAACCACCACCACACTGTAAATGAGGTAGGCGTTAAATTTGAGCCGTTCCGCCACTGCACCCGAAACAATGGTCGCAGCGGTTCCGGCAAAAACCAACTGAAACAGAAATCCTGCCCAATTGTACCCGCTGTCTGCCCCGTACCCCAATTTGCTCAAAAAGAAATTGTCCGTGCCGATGATACCGAATTTCGATGTGCCGTACATCAGTCCATAGCCCATCGCGAAGAATAACAGCGTGCCCATCGCAAAATCCATCAGGTTTTTCATCAGCAGGTTGGCGGCATTCTTGGACCGGCTGAACCCGCTTTCGACCATCGCAAACCCGGCTTGCATAAAAAATACCAAAAATGCCGCCATCAATAACCAAATCGTGTCAATCTGGGTGGTTACACTGCTGACGGCAGTGCCGTTACCCTGTGCCGCCGCCACCGCCGTGACGACCATACTCAATGCCACACCCAATCCTGCCCATTTTAAACCCTTTTTCACGACATCCTCCTTTTCTGTGTCCGGAAAACAGAAAGCCTCCGTGCATCGCTCAACGCGGATGAACACAGAGGCTTCCCGGCTCTCTGAAACTGTTGAAATTCTTTACTGAAAAAATAAACCCCACACACCCAAAAATATTTTGGTGGTGGGGCTTCTCGGCTCCGAATATATTGGAGCTAGTTTAGCAGAAAAATTCTCGGTTGTCAAGGGTTTTTTTAGTAATTCAAAAGGGAAAATGCAAAATGTAAAGTTATCACTCCACAAACACACCCCGTTTTGCGCGGTTCGCTGTGGTATTTTGCATTTTTAATTTTCAATTCAATGCGTTCCACAGCATCGCAGTGGCGTTTAAACCTCAGTTCGGAATAAGGTTTATCAGTCCACAGATGGACACAGATTGTCACAGATAATATCAAAAAATAAAAATCAGTGTCTATCTGTGTTATCTGTGGACTATTTTTACCTCATTATGAGTATTGTCTTGCTTATCCCGAATTCAGGTGTTTAAGCACTTCTAATCAGGAGGCATCTTCAGCTTCTGCCGCCGCTCTCACCGCGACCAGCAGCGCTTCATATTCGGAATGGCAGCAGGAACATACCGACAGATGCTGCTCCAATACGGGCATTATCTGCGTGGGGTCTTCTCCTGCCAGCAGCAAATCCACATACTGGTCAAGGGCATTTTCACATTCCTCGCAACCGATTTCTGTTTCTTTACTGCGCAGAGAAAGTTGTATTAAATTATGTACAAATTCTTTTGAACTTATCATTATCAATATTTGAGACGCACAATTGTAATGAATCTTACCCGTCTAACCGGAAAAAAGCCCCAAAATATAATCCGGTTCCAAGCCCTGCGCCAGCAAGGTTTTTTTTAATTTTAACCGCGCATCATGTAATAGTTTGTATAAATTATTGATGTTCGTGCCCAGCATTTTTGCGACTTCCTGCATCGGCACACCGTTAAGTTGAGTTGCGACCAAAGCTTGTTGCTGGCGAGCAGTCAGTTCATTTTCCAATACCGATTGAATTGCCTGCCATACCAGTCGTCGTTCTGCCGACACAGACGGGTTGGACGGATGATTCACATTAATTGCCATCACGTCTTCTAATGTTATGCCGTTATCAATTGCCTGTTGCAGCGAAACGTTCTGCCAGTGCTGGCGGCGTAATTCACTGATAAGATGATTGATGGCAATTTTTGTCGCCCAGGTGGTAAATTTACTTTTACCCTGAAACGTATGCCGCTTCGCCTGAATTTTAATCAGCGCTTCCTGAACCATATCTTGCGCCAAATGTTCCAATTCTCGTCCGTCGAGCCGCGTCAAATCGCTGCGGGTATGCAAATAGCCCATCAGCCCGCGCAAAATAAATTGGCGCAAATCATTAAGGGCGGCATCGTGCGCCGCGCCGAGTGTATTCAGTTGAGTCAGCCATTGGTCGTTGGTTCGCATAAGTCAGTCGTCAGTCCGATATTGTTCATCATTCACCCTCAATTGTCAACTTTCAGCGTGATGGGCAGTATCACGGTATCGCCGCCACCGACGGGCACGCGCTCAAAGGTACGCGGGTCATACAGTCCGATTTCCAGCCGGTAGCCGCCGGGTGGAATATCGGCAGGCAGGGTGATGGTGCGGTGGTCCGTGATAAATTCGCCGGCAACCCATGCGGTGGTGGGGAAGGTACTATGGCGAGGAAAGTTGTCTTTCTGCGCCCAAATGCGCCCATCCGCCGAAACCACATGGGCAAAAATTGCCCATTCACGGCTGAACCCGTTTTCAGCCCGAAAATAAAGCGTCAATTCCGACGCATCGCCCGGGCGCAATGCGGCGGGTTTCAGGTTGAACCCGATGAGCGCCGCGCCGCCGAAATCTGCCTGCATAGAATACAAAATATCCGGCGCAGAAAAATTATGTTCGCGTCCCAAAACAATAATCGTTCCCAAATTAACCTGCTCGCCCAAACGAACTTTGTCCGCCGTCAGTACGCCCGCCGCCAGTCGATATTCCCCCGGCAGTAAATCGGCGGGAATGCGCACCTGATGCACATCACGCAGCAGCGTGCCGCGCACCCATTCATCGGCGGGAAAGGTGGGGGGACGTTCGGAGACCGCCACCGCGCCCGATGTGTTTTGCAGTTGTACCCATGTTGTCAGTGACGGCAGATTGTTCGCCATACCCTGCCAGAAAAGGCTCACCGCCAGCACGTCGCCCGTTTTGACGGTGCGGGTCGGCACGGTTGCACCCACCAATTTCAGTTGATTCTCAAACGGCGCATCGAAAATAGTTTGGCGCGGCAGCGCGACTGGAGAAAGGGGCGTGTGTGCGGCAACCACCGTTATTGCGCCGAGCGATTGCGTCACGCCCTGGGCTTGCCCATCGCGCAGAATATCAAGCGGGGTACCGGTGCGCGGGTCGGTGAGCGTTAGTTCCAACGTGTAAATGCCCGGCGGCGTGCCTGCCAAAACGCGCAGACCGTGCCGGTCGAGGAGTGTTTCGCCGGTTGCCATTGCCGAAAAATGCCGCTGATTGGCGCGCGGTTCGCCGTCACGCTGCGCCCACACTTCGCCCACCGCATCCACCAATTTTAGCGTGATGCGGTAATTGGGCAAAGAGTCTGTCTGCGCTGTCCATTGGATTTGCACGGGGATGATACCCCGCCCCGATTCCGCCGTCAGTAATTTGGGCAGGGCGATGGTCGCCCGCAACCGATTGCCAAAATTCGCGGTGAGCGCATCAACGACGGGCACAGATTTACCCACCACCGAAAGTTTGGTGTTTGGATTCACCCAGCGCAATTCGGCGGGAAATCCAATATCCGCCATAACTGTCTCGGCGCGGTTTTCCCACAAATGCCCCAGCGATTGATGCGCCGGAAACCAGAGCGTGTGATTTTTTAACAACGCCGAAAGGTCGCGGCGCATGGCGGCGTCATCCGTTCCCCACAGTTTACCCCACTGCGGCACGGGATAAATTTGCGGGCGCGAATCGGCGGGCAGGTACGCTTCAAAAAAACCCATCTGCCATTGATAGCTCGCCAGCAGAACATCATCGGGCGCGGCGCGGGCGGCAATCTCCGCCATCAAAGGGCGATAATCGTCATCGGGGTAGCGGGGCACGGTGTAAAAATCGAACAGCCCCGCGCCAAAAATGGCGACCGTCGCGACGACAGCAATTTGTCCTCCCCATAAACGCCATCGCCATAAAAAAGTGATGCCCGCCGCCACCAGCAACCACCATGCGGGGGCGGCAACCAGCAGCGTGCGCTCGAAAAATCGGGGGGTAAACGGGTTGACCAGATTCACCCCCCAGCCGAGCAGCAGCGGCACGAGCAGATAGAGGAGAATCAAAAATAATTGGCACGGAGATGCACGAAGATGACACAGAATCCGCAGAGATTTTTTTTCTTTAACTCTGTGCGTCTTTGTGCTGGCTCCGCGCACTCTGTGTTCCCTATATTCCGATTTTTTCGCCAAAAACCATGCGCCCGCCAGCGCCAGCAGCACCACTGCGCCGGAGAGTCGTCTCAGTGCAGCGACAGACGGGTGTCCCACACTGAATGCCGTGAGATACGCCAAAAGGAATTGCCCCAAATTGAGCGGCAGGTAACTTTCGACCCCCACTTTTTGCGCCACATATTGCGTCAGCGGACGGGCGGCAAAAATCACCCACGGCAGATAGAGCATCGCCGCGCCGAGGAATGGGAGCACCCTCTCCCCAACCCTCCCCCCAGTGGGGGGAGGGAGCATTTTTTCCCCTCCCCCCACTGGGGGGAGGGACAGGGAGGGAGGGGAAAGCCTAAAAACCACAAACACCATCTGCGCGGCGATGACGAACGCGGCATAATACATGGTATACAGCCCCAGCGCAGCAGTGATGGCATAGCCCCATCCCGCACGGCGATTGCCCGCCAGCCAATCGAGCAAAAAGACGGTGCTGAGTGCGCCAAAAAGCGTCACCAGCCCGTACATGCGAACTTCCTGGCTGTAATAGACCGCCATCGGCGCGAGCGCCGCCACCCCCGCCGCCGCAATGCCGCCCCCGCGTCCGGGGATGAGTCGCCGCCCCAGTGCCGCTATCGTTGGCACCAGCAGCGTTCCCGCCACCACCGATAACAATCGCGCTTGAATTGCGCCCGTGCCCGCCACCGCAAAAAAGCCCTTCAGCAACGCATAATACAGCGGCGGATGAATATCGGCGGCGGTGAGCCGCACCATGTCGCCAAGCGACATGGCGGCAAAATAGACGCTCCACCCTTCATCGCCCCACAACGGTTGAAAATCGAATCGCCAGACTCTCATCGCAAAAGCCAGCAGCGTGAGCAGAATAGTGAATAGTGAATAGTGAATAGTGAATAATGAATAATTTTTCTTCATCGATGAAAGTATATAATGGGTGCAAACAATTCACAATTTGCTGATTGTAATTCACAATTTGGCGCGAATGTGCTATCATGTCCGCACAATGTTTGGCGGAGAACCCTTATGATACCCATCAACGTGCTCCACATGGCAGATATTCACATCGGAATGGAAAATTACGGGCGGCTCGACAGCAACTCCGGCTTGAATAGCCGCGTGCTTGATTTTTTGCGCCGGTTGGCGGAAGTTATCGACACCGCACTGGAACGCGACGTGGACGTGTGTATTTTCGCCGGTGATGCCTATAAAAATCAGCGCCCCAACCCCACCCTGCAGCGCGAATTCGCCCGCCGTATCAAACGGTTGAGCGATGCGGGCGTGCCAACTGTGCTGTTGATGGGCAATCATGATATGTCCACCGCCGACCGCGCCGCCAGCAGTATCGACATTTTCCAAACGCTGGCTGTGCCGAATGTTATCGTCGCCAACCGCGAGAAATTGCACCACCTTACCTGCCGGCGCGGGCAAGTGTTGCAAGTTGCCGCCGTGCCGTATCCCCATCGCCACCGGCTGCTGGCAGATGAACACTATCGAAAAATGAGCATCAGCGAGTTGGATACCGCGCTGACAGCCATTATGTCGGATAACATTGCCGCGCTGGCAGATGAAGCCCGCCGGCAGCCGGACGTGCCGACTATTTTTACCGGACATTTTTCCGTCAGCGATGCCACCCTCGGCAGTGAACGCAGTGTGATGCTGGGGCGGGATGTGGTGGTGATGAAACATCTGCTTGCCGACCCGGTGTGGGATTATGTGGCGCTCGGTCACATTCACAAGCATCAGGAACTGAACCGGGGCATGCAACCGCCGATTGTGTATCCCGGCAGTTTGGAACGAATTGATTTTGGGGAAGAAAAAGAACCAAAGGGCTTTGTGATGGTATCGCTGCAAAAAGGAAATGCCGGCTGGGAGTTTATTCAGACCCAAAGCCGAAAATTCACCACCATTAAAGTTGATGTGCGAAAATCGGATGACCCGATGACACGGGTGCTGGATAAAATTGATGACTTTCAGGTGACGGATGCGGTGGTACGGGTAATTGTGCAAGCGACCGAGGAGCAAGACCCGTTCATTGAAGACCGGCTCATTCATCAAGCGCTGGGTAATGCCAGTTACGTAGCGGGCATTCGGCACGATGTTGACCGCCATCAGCGGTTGCGGTTAAAAGGCGACAATATTGAGACGCTATCGCCGCTGGATGCGCTAGAGCTGTATTTTGATGCGGCAGGTACAGAGCAATCGCGGCGAACGCTATTGCTCAAACACGCAGAAGATATCATCAATGGATAGCCATAGTTCATCTGCGCCAATTATCGTTGGTAGGGTTTGGGGAGAAATTCGTGTTTATAAAGCCAGCTTTCCAGTTCTCTATTATTGGGGGCGGTGATAACGGCTCCGCGGTCGACACCACGCACAGAGAGCCCCCCCAGCAGCGGAGTCGGTGGCTCCAACGGCTCGTCGCTGCCGGTTGCGGTTACGACCAGCGTGGGGACGTTTACCTGTCCCACCAGCGCACTCAATCGCCTTGCGGCGGCAAAATTGTTGTCAATACTAATTTCTTCAAAGTCAATCTGATACCGTTTCAGCACATCACGTGCCAGCGCCATAAATGGGTTATATTGCGCTGTGCCATACATTATCAGCGATTTAACGACTGTTTCCATTTTGTGAAACCGTTCCCGCCACATCCATATAACGCTTAAGTGAGGCAACCAATTGCGCTTGTTGCGGCGCTTCAATATGCGCCAGCACTTGCATCAGATGACGGCGGCGGAGTTCAAAAACATTTGTTAGTTTTTCCATACCCATGTCGGTTAGATGCACCAGCACTCGCCGCCGGTCTTGGGGATGACGTGACCGTTCCACAAACTCACGCTCTACCAAACGGTCGACAATCCCCGTCACCGTCGCCGAAACCTGATTTGTCTCATCGGCAAGCACGCCCATAGTGCATCCCGGATGGTGACGATGAATTGCCAATAACGTTTGAAATTGAGGATAGGTTAAATCAAACCCGCTCAGCTCTCTGGTGCAACGGCGATACTCCGTCCACACCATTTTTGTCAAAAAACATTCCAGCATCTCAGCTAATTCCGTCGTCGATGCTATTGTCGAATTTTGCATACCTAGCCCTCAAAAAATAATTAACCTACTCAAAATTGTAGCCCGCAGCCTAACGCATGTCAAACCAAAAAGGCAGAGGAAAACCGTATGGCACAAAAATTCAAGGTTATTATTTCTGATTTACATATTGGACCGGGCGACACCACTGCCACCAACCCATTGGAAGATTTCACCGCCGATGCAGCGTTTGCCCGCCTGCTGGCAGACGTTATCAGCGAAAGTACGCAAACGGATAACGCGGCGGAACTCATCATTAACGGTGATTTTTTGGAATTTTTGCAAGTTCCCGCTGTGGATAATTTTGACCCGCAAGCAACCTATTCCCCCGCTGCATACCGCGATACCAGCGCCGTCGCATCGGTAAAACGATTGCGCATCATCATCGCCAATCACCCCCAAATTTTTACCGCGCTGGCAGATTTTTTGCACCCCGACCCACCCGTGCGCCGTGTCACCATCCTCAATGGCAATCATGATGTCAACCTGTATTGGACAGACGTGCAAAATATGCTACGTGATGCCATTGGCGCAAAAGGGCATCGCCGCGAGTGTTTGCAATTTGCCACTACGTTCATCAACCGCGAAAATATCTGGGTGGAACATGGCAATCAGTACACCGAAAAAGTCAATCGGTTTCCCGATTTTGACCATCCCATCGACCCCGGCAACCCAAACCGGCTCTATCTGCCGCCGGGTTCGGAATTTGTCATCAGCTATTTCAATTTGGCGGAAAAAGAAGCGTGGTGGCTTGATAATATCAAGCCGTTCACCAGCCTCATCTGGTTCACCCTGCAATGGGATTTTGACCTTGCTGCCGACCTGCTGCTTGGTTTTTTGGTTCACAGTCCCGGATTGCTGGCGGGCAGTTTCGCGGTCGGGGATGACGATTCCGCCGCACCGAATCTCATTTCGGATTTGGAAGATGATGCCCGGCGCGCACAACTGGCGAAAAAATACGCCACCGACCCCGCCTTTCGCCGCGACCTGCATCGTCAACTGGTATCGCTACTTCGCCCCGCAGGTATACCACAATCACCCCAAGCATTCACCGCCACACCTATCGGCGATAATCCGCTGGTGATGGCACAGGCTGAACAAGAAGCGATACGGTCGGTATTGTCCGCTGCTGCCAAGACGATCATCGGGCAGGGTAAAGCCAAAGCTGTATTTTTTGGACACACACACCATCATACCTTTGAAAAAATTGGGGATGACGGGTATTATATCAACACCGGCGCATGGTTATGGAGCGAAGATATGAGCGATGCCAACCGCAGCACGTGGATGGCATTGTTCAACCACCCGGAACAATTTACCGGCTCACGCCGCTTGCCGGTTGCCCGCGTCGATTATGATGACGACGGCAATCCTGTCCCCCAACTGCTCGATTATTCCGGGCAGAGATTTTCGCCGCCGCCCCGCCAGCACAGTTTTTGGGAGCGATTGCAACACTGGCTTTTCCGGCTATTTGGGACAGCGTAAATTATGACACTTGAACTCCAGCAGATTTCCTCACAGATTGAATCTATGGGGCAGGATTTAGCCGCCCGCACCCACGCCAACCACGACCTGCTCGAAATCGTGCGGGAACTGTTGCACACCCACGCCAAAAACTACGGCTATCTGCATGAACGGGTGGCTGCCGCCGAAAAAGCCTCGGGCGGGGTGCGCTTCAACTGGCTCGGCGCGGCTCCCACCCGGGAACCGCTCGACAAATATTTTCCGGTGCCGCCCGTACCACCGCAAGCCACCATCATCGCCAGCGACGGCTCGCAGATTCACCCCGACCCGCACGGCATCGCGCTCTATTATCTCGTCAATGTGGGACTGATTGCGTACCGACACGGCACAAATACCACGCCTGACACCGTCACCGAACCGCAACTCTTTTTCAAAGCGGAAGATATTTTCACCGAGCAGGGGCTGCTCATTTCCGGCAGTATCGTCAATGTCAAACGAGACATCGCGGAAGTGGCGATTCTGGCGCAGTTCGCGCCCGCGTATGCCGCCGATGGTACGGCCATTGCTCTGATTGACGGGCAATTGACACTGCATATGATGGAACTGTCGAGCAAAGAGCAGACGCAATATCAGCGGGAATATCTGACGCATTTGGATGCGCTGCGCGACAACGGCACCACCATCGCCGCATATATTGACCGTCCCCACAGCGGCATTGTGCTGGCGCTGCTGCACATCGCCACGCTGGAAACCGGCGCCATCACCGAAAGCACCCTGCGCCACAATCCTTTTGCCCAATTGACCGACGCCGCGCTGTTCAGCTCTCTTCCCGCCGGAAACCGGAGCGCCATCTTCCGGCAGCGGTCAAAAAATAACGCAGATTATGCCAAAGCCGGGCACGCCATCCACTTTTTTTATTTGAATACCGGCACGAACGCCACGCCGAACATCGTGCGGGTGGAAATACCGGAATGGGTCGCCACCGACGCGGAGCGGCTGAACACCCTGCACGCTATGTTGCTGCAGCAATCCGCTGTCACCGGCGGATACCCGTATGTGCTCGCGCGGGCGCACGAACTTGCCATTATTCCGCCGCAGGAACGGGAGGCGCTGGACATGCGACTCGCCATTTCCCTGCAAAAACACGGGTTGCCCGCCGCCGTCTCGCTGAAACAGGCGAATAAAAATGCGCTCTACGAAAACCGATAGCTGAAAGCTATCAGCCCGGCAATTCTCATTTTAGTGGTGTTGGTAATGTTATCGAAAGTGGCAATGGGGCTTGAAACGTAGGGGCGGCTCGCGAGCCGCCCCTACCGCGCGACAACCTTGAAATACTGACCGAAACACAAGACCTCAAATTATCAAAATGAGACAGGCTGCTTTCAGCCGGAAAGGAAATCAAACTTATGCCATCCATCGCTATCGGATATGTTTTACGCAGCAGCACCACCGGCTTTGTGGTCGGCTGTAAAATCATGAAAGAAGACACCCCGCAGTTTGGGGCACTGGTAAAAGTGGCGGTCACGCCGCAAACTAACATCATCGGTGTGATTTACGATGTCACCGTGCGCGATGACCCGTCGGTGCGGCAGTTGATTCTCTCCGGCACACTTGCGCCGGAAGCCGTACTCGACCAGCGCGAAAACCGGCTCGTCCCCATCGAAGTGGGCGTGCTCATTCTCGGCTTTCAGCGCGAGATGAATTTTGCGCAAGCCCTGCCGCCCCAGCCGCCCATCAGTTTGGAGGAATTGTCACTCTGCACCACTGATGAAACTGTCGCCTTCACCGAGCAACTCGATTTTCTGCGCTTCATCCTCAATGCGCAGCACGCCCCCGCCGATGATTTGGCGGTGGCATGTCTGACCCGCGCGGCGGAACTCCGCGCGCCGGAAGTGCGGCGGGAATATCTGCTCGCCGCCGGGCGGCACATCGGGCGACTGCTCTTCGACGATATGCGCCGTTTCGATACGATTTTGCAGCAGTTGAAATTGGTTGCGCGGGGCTAAACCGAAGCCATCTGGTGGAATGTAACCACTGAAACTTCGCTGGGTACGGTTCGCAGCGTGTTCAGCAATTCAACAACTTGGTCGGTCACATCGCCCGCCATAAACGGCTCGCGACAATCGGCGCAAATTTCTGCGGGAACATCTTTTATGATGACATTTGTATGCTCAAAAATGAAGGGGATTGTGGCTTGTCCACGATACAGCGTTCCGCCGCACATCGGACAAGGTTTATTTTCGAGTTCGCCAGTCATCATTCCACCTCTCACCCGAAGGGATATAAACCGTCACAACCAACAATCTATCATTCACTGTATCAATGGCAACCACACAATGAACCGGATGCTTGTCAGGCAAAACGCCCAGCGTCAAACAGTCGGGTAACGGACGGTGTCCTTCAGGGTAATCTTCGATAATTTCTCCAATAGTTAATGCCTTTTCCACATCACTGCGATATAATCCATCATTCACCAATTCAATGATGGTGTGCCGCGACCACAGTACTTTTTAAATTTTACCGTGTTTTAAACTTTCTGTCGCTTTTTGCCGAATGAATGCTTGTTTTTGCAACAAATCCATCGCAATTTCTCTCAATGATACCGCTGATGTAAAATAATTGTACAGATATTTCATCGATTGGTCAATAACTTTGAATCTGAAACCGACGTTCTCCCTTCCCCAACTTTTGGCGCGGTGGAACACCGACCCGCGCTTTATGGATTGTGTGACCGAATGGCGCACGCTCCCCGCCGTGCCGCCGACTTTCGGTGCGTGGGATGCGGCGCTCGACGCGCGGGTCGTGGACGCCTTCCGCGCGCAGGGAATTGAAGCGCCATACAGCCATCAGTCCGAAGCCATATCTGCGGCGTTGGCGGGCAAGCATGTGGTCATGGTGACCGGCACCGCCAGCGGAAAAACGCTCGGCTATAATGCGCCGGTGCTGACAACACTGCTGAACGACCCCGCCGCGCGGGCGCTCTATCTTTTTCCCACCAAAGCGCTGGCGCAAGACCAGAGGGTGGCGTTTAACGCGCTGACCGCCCCGCTGGGCAAATCTGCCCCGGCTGCCGCAACTTATGATGGCGACACGCCGCAATCTGCCCGCAAAAAACTGCGCACCGCCGCCCGCGTCATCATTTCCAACCCCGATATGCTGCACAGCGGCATTTTGCCGCACCATCCGCGCTGGCGAAAGTTTTTCGCCAATCTGCGCTATATTGTGATTGATGAAATGCACACCTATCGCGGGGTGTTCGGCAGCCATTTTGCCAATGTTGTGCGTCGATTGCACCGCATTTGCAATTTTTACGGCGCGTCCCCGCAATTTATCGGCGCATCGGCGACCATTGCCAACCCGTTTGAGCACGCCATTTCTCTGCTCGATTTGGCAGAGCCGCACCGGCTGGAGGTCATCACCAACGACGGCGCACCGCGGGCGAAAAAGCACATCATTTTTTACAATCCGCCCATCATCGATGAAACGCTCGCCATGCGGCGCGGGGTGGTGGTCACCGCCAACAAAATCAGCCGCGAATTGCTGGAAGCGGGCGCGCAGACCGCTGTGTTTGCCCGCAGCCGGCTCACGGTGGAAGTGCTGCTGACCTACCTGCGCGATTTTGCCGCCGAACAGGGTTGGGCGGCGAACAGCCTGCGCGGATATCGCGGCGGATATCTGCCCACAGCACGGCGCGATATTGAAGCGGGATTGCGCGACGGTTCGGTGGCGGGGGTGGTAGCGACCAACGCGCTGGAACTCGGTGTGGATATCGGCGGGCTGTCGGCATGCGTACTGGCGGGCTATCCCGGCACCATCGCCAGCACGTGGCAGCAATTCGGGCGCGCCGGGCGGCGGCATGGCGAAAGCATTGCCATGCTGGTTGCCAGCCAAACCCCGCTCGACCAATTTTTGATGGCGCATCCGCATTATTTTTTCGATCACAGTCCCGAACATGCCCGCATCGACCCCGATAATTTGACGATTGTGCTGAATCATCTGCAATGTGCAGCGTATGAATTGCCCTTTCAAGCGGATGAACCCTTCGGGCTGTTTCCGAATCCGCTGGAATTGCTGAACCATCTGGCGCAGGATGGGCAGTTGCGCGAAGCGGGCGGGCGGTTTCACTGGGTGGGAAACGGGTATCCCGCCGAAGCGGTGAATTTGCGGGCGGCGGGTATCCACACGATCGCCATCACCGTGACGGATGAAGCCGGTGCAACGGACACCATCGGCGAGGTGGATGTGGCGAGTGCCCCGCGGCTGGTGCATCCGGGGGCAATTTATCTGCACGAAGGCGAAAGTTACCAAATTAATTTGCTCGATTTGGACGGTGGGCGGGCGGAAGCTGAACCGGTGCAGGTGGGCTATTACACCCAGCCGCACGTTTCCACAGAAATTGAAATTGTGTCGGTGGAAGAGGTAGACACCGCCACCGCGCTGGAACGCTCGCGGGGGATGGCGGCGGTCACCACGGCGGTGACGGGCTATAAAATGGTGCGCCGCTACACGCACGAAACACTCGGATTCAACGAATTGACCCTGCCGCCGCAAACCTTCGAAACCACCGCATACTGGCTCACCCTGCCGGATGACACGCTGGACAAATTGCGCGAGGCGGGCATTTGGCATCGTGACCCGTTAAATTATGGCGATGATCGCTTTTGGCAGCAACAGCGAAACACCGCCCGCGCCCGCGACGGCTTTCGCTGCCGGAATTGCGGCACGCCGGAAAAACCCGACCGCCAGCACGATGTGCATCACATTCGCCCGCTGCGATTATTTTTGGAAGAAGCCGCCCGCGCCGGCGCCGACCCGCACACGGTTTATTCCGTTGCCCACCGGCAGGACAATTTGATGACCCTTTGCCCCACCTGCCACCGCCGCGCCGAAACCATTGTCCGCACGTTAAATGCATGGGGCGGATTGGCGCACGCGCTGCACAATCTCGCGCCGCTCTTTTTGATGTGCGATCCGCGCGACATCGGCGTGACGTTTGAATCCATCCCCACCGGCGACACCCGCCCATCCATCACGCTGTACGACACCGTACCGCTGGGGTTGGGGTTCGCCGATGAATTGTACGACCTGCACGGCGATTTGCTCGCCGCCGCGCTCGACCTGACGCGCGATTGCAGGTGCCGCCATGGGTGTCCCGTGTGTGTCGGGCCGCCGGAAGACGGCATCGACCTGCGCGGCGAAACGCGCCAACTGCTCGAAATTCTTATAAAATAGCAGCAATTCCCGCTTTAGATAAACGCTTTGAGTTGCCAAGTCGGAATAGAACACCGATGACACAGATAAAACGGATTAGCTCGGATAAACGTAAAAAATCGGTGAAAATCGGTGAAAATC
>CAYZQQ010000031.1:0-16823 GCA_964480075.1 uncultured Anaerolineaceae bacterium | reverse complement strand
CGCGAGGGCGGTCGTACCGTCGGCGCCGGCGTCATCACCAAAGTTATTGAATAAGTAAAAAAGCAAATTGGGGTTTCGTATGGCAAAACAGAAAATTAGAATTAGGTTAAAAGCGTACGATCATCGTGTGCTCGACCAATCAGTACGGCAAATTGTGGATACTGCTGAACGAACCGGAGCCATGGTCGTTGGTCCTGTTCCATTACCCACCAAAATTGAGAAATTTACTGTCATTCGTTCTCCGTTTATCGATAAGGATTCGCGCGAACAGTTTGAAATTCGTACCCACAAACGCCTTATTGACGTCGTAGAGCCTAGTTCAAAAACCATTGATGCGTTGGTGCGCTTAAATTTGCCGGCTGGCGTTGACGTGGAAATCAAGTAGACGGTTCGTTATCTACAAATTATTTAGATAATGAAGAAAGGGGTAGGAGGTAGAGAATGATGTCGTTGTTTGCAGTTCTCTCCTCTGTCGAAAAATGAAAGGAATATTAGGAAAGAAAGTTGGTATGACCCAGATTTTTGATGACAACGGGCGTGTTGTGCCCGTCACACTCATCGAAGCGGGTCCATGCTACGTCACCCAAAAGAAAGACAAAGAAAAAGACGGGTACGTCGCTGTGCAATTAGGATATGGCGAAGTTGCCGAAAAGCGGGTGAATAAACCGTTGGGTGGGCATTTGAAAAAAGCGGGCGTACCTATGCTGAAACATATACGAGAGTTTCGGCTCCGTGACCACTCTGACTTGGAGCTTGGGCAGGTCATTACCGCCGACGTGTTTGAAGTGGGCGATTTTGTGGACGTGGTCGGCACAAGTAAGGGTAAGGGGTTTGCCGGTGTGGTCAAGCGTCACGGATTTGCCGGTGGACCCAAAACACATGGGCAGTCCGACCGCCATCGCGCACCCGGTTCCATCGGTTCCGGGACAACTCCGGGGCGAGTATTTAAGGGCATGCGGATGGCGGGGCAAATGGGGGGTCAACGGGTAACGGTGGCTAACTTGGAAGTTGTCATCGTTGATGCAAGCCGCAACCTCCTGGCAGTGAAGGGTGCCATCCCCGGCGCGAAGAATGGTTTGGTAACCGTAAAAGAAGCTCGAAAAACCAAGAAGCGCGCGAGCTAGGAGTGTAGATGATGCAAATACCAATTAAAAACATTGCCGGTGAAAAAATAGCCGACATTGAATTACGCGATGATATTTTTGCCATCGAGCCGAATAAACCCGTAATGCACCAAGCGTTGGTACGTCAACTTGCCAATGCGCGTCAAGGGACACATAGCGCTAAAACACGCGCCGAAGTTGTCGGCACGACCGCCAAATGGTACCGACAGAAGGGCACCGGGCGAGCGCGGCACGGCAGCCGAAAGGCGCCGGTTTTTGTGGGCGGCGGTGTGGTTCACGGCCCCAAACCGCGAAAGTACACCAAAAAAATGCCAAAGAAAATGCGGCGATTGGCGTTGCGTTCGGCGTTATCGGTTAAAGCGGCGGAAAACCAAATAGTGGTTTTGGATGAATTAATTTTTGACAAACCAAAAACCAAAAATATGGTACAGATGTTGCAAAACCTACAGGTTGAAGGCAGCACAGTGATACTGTTGCCGGAGCGTAACGAAAACGTAGAACAAAGCATCGGCAATCTTACCGACGTAAAGTATCTGCGAGCCAACTTTTTGAATATCCGCGATTTATTGGGGTATGACTACGTTATCATGCCTAAAGCTGCCGTGGATGTCATCGAAGGCATATTGGGATAAGGTGAAATTATGGCTCAGTTGAATGAATATCAAGTGTTAAAGCGTCCCATCCTCACGGAAAAAAGTGTTACTGCCAGTGCCGAAGGCAAATATACCTTTGAAGTTGATTTACATGCCAACAAACTGCAAATTGCCGAAGCTGTATCGCTGATTTTTGATGTTGATGTGATGCGTGTAAATGTAATAAAATCCATCCCCAAATTTGGACGGTGGGGGCGAAAAATAATCAAACGGAAACCTGCAACCAAAAAAGCAATTGTTACTCTGGCACCGGGTCAGAGAATTGATGCCTTTGGAGCTTAGTTTACGAAAAACGCCTATAAAAAATATGATTAGCGTCATTACGTTCAACAACTCTCACGGCTAATCTTTATAATTTTTTATAGGCGAAAAGCGGAGCGCATGTATGCCTATCAAGAGTTACAAACCAACCTCTCCTGGTCGCAGAGGGATGACCGTCTCTACCTTTGAGCGAATCTCTCGAAGCAAACCGGAAAAAAGCTTAATAGAACCTCTTCACAAGAAGGCTGGTCGCAACGCGCGTGGTGTCATCACCGTGCGGCATCGTGGCGGCGGGCATAAACGAAAATACCGAATTATCGACTTTAAACGTGATAAACATGGTATTCCGGCTACGGTGGCAAGCATTGAGTACGACCCCAACCGGTCGTCTCGTATTGCTTTGCTCACGTATGTCGATGGCGAAAAGCGGTATATTATCGCCCCGCAGGGATTACGTGTGGGCGACAAAGTATTATCTGGCGCCAATGCGGAAATAAAAGTGGGGCATGCTTTACCCATTAGCCGTATCCCATTGGGTACACAAATTCATAATGTAGAACTTTACCCCGGAAAAGGGGGACAACTGGTTCGTTCAGCCGGCGCATCAGCGCAATTACTGGCAAAAGAAGGTCCTTACGCTCAAGTTCGATTGCCCAGTGGTGAAGTTCGAATGGTCAGCCAGCAATGTATGGCAACCATCGGTGTGGTGGGCAATGTGGAACATAACATTGTTAAATTGGGGAAAGCCGGTAGAAAACGCTGGATGGGCTTCCGTCCCTCTGTGCGCGGTACCGCGATGGACCCCGACAGCCATCCACACGGGGGTGGCGAAGGGCGGTCTTCAGTGGGTATGCCCGGACCAAAAACTCCGTGGGGTAAACCTGCCATGGGCGCAAAAACTCGCCGGAATAAATTAACGGATAAACATATTGTTCGCCGACGCGGAAAACGCCGGTAGGATAAGGTAGGAGTGAAGAATGTCTCGTTCATTAAAAAAAGGTCCGTTTATTGACCCCAAATTGCTAAAAAAAATTGAAGCAATGAACGACTCTGGCGAAAAACGGGTAGTTAAAACATGGTCGCGTGCCAGTACCATCTATCCACAGATGGTAGGGCACACCATCGCGGTGCATGATGGTCGGCGACATGTTCCCATTTACATCAGTGAGAACATGGTCGGGCATAAACTAGGAGAATTTGCGCCAACCCGTTTGTTCCGTGGTCATGTTGCTAGCGAAAAAGGGTCTAGACGACGCTAATTCAACGAAAAGGTAAGAACTATGGCTGATATTCAAGTTCAAGCAATATCGAGATACATGATGGGGTCGCCTTTAAAGGCGCGCCGAGTGGTGAATGCTGTACGCGGTATGCCCGCTTTGCAAGCCTTGCAGGTGCTAAACCTGATGCCCCATGCCGCGGCGCAAATTGTGTCGAAAACAGTAAAAAGCGCTGTTGCCAATGCGGAAGAAAACTATGGGTTAAATGGCAGGGATTTGGTGATTGTTCGTGTCTGGGCAAACGAAGGTCCTCGCTTAAAACGAATGCGGTTTGGCGCTCGCGGGCGCGTAAAACCCATTATTAAACGGACATCACATATTACAGTGGTTCTGGAAGAAAGAGCATAGGGAGGTCGTCTTGGGTCGAAAAGTACATCCGATAGGATTTCGTCTGGGAATTATAAAGAACCATCAAGCCCAATGGTATGCCGAAGGTAGAGAGTACGCTCAATTATTGGGTGAAGATCGTGCCGTCCGTGCGCTCATCCAGAAAGAGAATGAAAGTGCGGGGATTTCAAAAATAGAAATTGAGCGCCTTCCTGTTGCGCGTCAAATTTCGGTAAAAATTTACACCGCCAAACCGGGTATCTTAATTGGGCGTAAAGGGCAGAACGTTAACCTTTTGCGTAAAAAATTGGAAGAATTAACAAACAAGAAAATCCATCTTGACATTCTTGAGGTGGACAATATTGACACGGATGCCAATTTAATCGGTCAAAGCATTGCCCAACAACTACAGCGCCGTATTTCTCACAAACGCGCTATGAAGCAAGCTATGCGCCGAGCCATGAAAGCCGGAGCCAAAGGTATTATGATTACCTGCGGCGGTCGGCTGGGTGGGTCAGATATGGCTCGCCGAGAAACCGTGCGGGAAGGACGTATTCCGCGCCACACCCTGCGCGCCGATATTGATTACGCCCACGTGGAAGCATTGACGACATTCAGTAAAATCGGCATAAAAGTGTGGGTGTATAAAGGCGATATTCTGCCCGAAGCGAAAGAAGAAATCAGTGGAGCGTACAGCGCATCGTAGCCCACTGCAGGAGAAATAATCATGTTAATGCCAAAAAGAACCAAGTATCGAAAGCAAATGCGCGGCAGAATGAAGGGCAAAGCCGGACGCGGAACGCATATCGCCTTTGGTGATTACGCGCTGCAAGCGCTGGAGCCGGACTGGATTAACAGCCGCCAAATTGAAGCGGCACGCCGGGCAGTGGTTCGTTACATTCGACGTGGGGGTAAATTCTGGATTAGAATTTTCCCCGATAAACCCGTCACTCAAAAAGCCGCCGAAACACGTATGGGTAGCGGTAAAGGAAACGTAGAGTTTTGGGCAGCCGTCGTAAAACCGGGACGTATATTGTTTGAGTTGTCCGGCGTATCCGAAGATGTGGCAAAAGAAGCGATGCGGCTCGCCAGCCACAAACTCCCCATTAAGACCCAATTTATAACGCGGCAGGGGGTACAATAATGTTTGCCAACGGAATCAGAGAATTATCGCTGGAAGAAATCGAGCAAAAAATTCAAGAAGCCTACCAAGAATTATTTAACCTGCGGTTTCAGCTTTCAAGCAAGCAGCTTAAAGATTACAATCGCGTAAAAGTAGTAAAACGAGATATTGCTCTATTGAAGACTGTGGCTCGCCAAAAGGCGCAAGGGTAAAAGGTGTAATATGGCACGAGAAAATCGAAAAACGCTGGTTGGTCGCGTGGTGAGTGATAAGATGGAAAAAACGATAGTGGTTAGCGTAACACGCACCAAACGCCACGCCCTGTATGGCAAAGTCATTCGCCGCAGCAAAAAATATAAAGCACACGACGAACAAAACGCAGCAACCATTGGCGATACCGTAAAAATCATCGAATCTCGCCCCCTGAGCAAAGAAAAACGCTGGGTAATGACTGAAATCTTAGAGCGCGCTCACAAATAGTGATTGCTCAAAAGAATAATCTTGGGAGAGCACAATGATTCAAAAAGAAAGCAGATTAAAAGTTACGGATAACACGGGCGCAAAAGAAATTCTGTGTATTAATGTAACCGGTGGCTCCAGACGTCGATACGGTGGATTGGGCGATGTTATTACCGCCTCTGTAAAACAAGCTGCACCGCATAGCGGGGTAAAAAAGGGCGACATCGTAAAAGCCGTTATTGTTCGCACTAGAAAAGAAGTTGGACGCCACGATGGTTCGTATATCCGCTTTGATGAAAACGCAGCGGTGCTTTTAGACAGCGATGGTCGGTCGCCAAAGGGGACACGCATTTTTGGACCTGTCGCTCGCGAGCTTCGCGAAAAAGGGTTTATGCGTATTGTCTCACTGGCGCCGGAAGTATTGTAAAATCGGTGTCTGAAAATAATCAGCCGTGAGGAGTTTGAAGAATGCAGAAAATTAAAAAAGGAGACACCGTTCAAGTCATCGCTGGTAACGATTTGGGTGTTCAGGGCGAAGTAATGGAACTAAAAAAAGGGTACGACGCCTCTCGCCGCGGGCAACCCGCTCGCCGCAACCCCAGTAAAGACCGGGTCGTGGTATCGAGCGTGCGGATAGTTAAAAAACATCAACGACCCGTTAGCCAAACCAGAACCCAAACCGGTATCATCGAATTCGAAGCTCCGATTCATATTTCTAATGTTATGTTGGTTTGCCCCAGCTGTGGGGAACCCACTCGAGTGGGGTTTGAAATTGCAGATGGCAAAAAACACCGCGAGTGCAAGCGCTGTGGCGCCGCCATCGATTAAGCTGGTACTGACTGAGGTGCGTTATGCCAAGAATGCTCGATAAATACAAAACTGAAGTGGTTCCAATCCTGATGGAAAAATTTGACTACAATAATGTGATGCAGGTTCCAAAAATGGAAAAAATTGTCGTTAACATTGGGCTTGGTGAAGCGCTTCAAAATAGTAAATACCTTGAAAATGCGGTGGGAGATATGCGTAAAATAACGGGACAGCAGCCGATAATTACGCGAGCCAAGAAATCCATCGCAACCTTTCATCTGCGTGCCGGTAATCCGATTGGGGTAAAAATAACGTTGCGTGGCGCTCGTATGTGGGATTTCTTCGACCGATTAGTGAGTGTGGCTCTACCCCGCAAGCGCGATTTTCGGGGTATTTCTCCCAATAGTTTTGACGGTCGGGGGAATTATACACTGGGGTTTAAAGAACAATTAGTGTGGCCCGAAATTGATTACGACAAGGTTGATAAAATTCGGGGAATGGAAGTAACAATTGTTACTTCTGCCGAAACTGATGAAGAAGGGCGCCACCTGTTGGACGAACTTGGCATGCCCTTTGTAAAAAGGAGTTAACGGTTATGGCAAAAAAATCTATGGTTAATCGCGAACAACATCGAAAATACCCTACTCGCGTTCGCAATCGTTGCAGTCGATGTGGACGCCCCCGTGCCTATATTCGACGCTTTGATATGTGCCGTATTTGCTTCCGCGAATTGGCTAACGAAGGACAAATTCCGGGAGTTGTAAAATCAAGTTGGTAAGTCAGCTAACTGATACTGCTCACTTGTAAAGGAGAAATAGTAGTATGCCTGTAACAGATACCATCGCCGATATGCTGGCGCGAATTCGTAACGCCGGTATGGCAAAGAAAAAGCGTGTGGTGATGCCAAGTTCTAACATGCTGGAAGCAATTTCAAAGATTTTGTTGGAAGAAGGCTACATCAAAGGATACAATGTTAAGCCGACCACGCCGCAAAAAACATTGGAAATTAACTTAAAATACACAAACGAACGTCATCCGCGGTTGGTAATTAGCGGCTTGAAGCGAGTGAGTAAACCGGGACGTCGGGTTTATACTCAACGCAACAAAATCCCTTGGGTACGCAGTGGATTGGGTGTCACCATCCTCACCACACCCAACGGAGTTGTGACCGGCGCAAAAGCTCGTCAGCTGGGTGTTGGCGGCGAAGTATTGTGTTATGTGTGGTAAGGGGGTAATGTAAAAATGGCTAGAATCGGAAAAATACCAATTCCCCTTCCAAGTGGCGTGACGGTCACCGTCAGCAACAATGAAGTCACGGTAAAAGGACCCAATGGTCAATTATCGCAAACGTTTTCGCCGGATATTTCCATCGTCGTCGAAAACAACCACGTGGCAGTTTCGCGCCCGACAGATCAGCGCCATCACCGAGCGATGCATGGGTTGGTACGAGCGTTAATCAACAACATGGTAATCGGTGTAAGTCAGGGGTTTTCGCGTGGACTTCAAATTGAAGGTGTCGGGTATCGGGCAATAATGGAAGGAAATAACCTGGTTTTAAACGTCGGTTATTCACATCCGGTTGTGTTTGAACCAGATAAAGATATGGAATTTGAAGTAGAAAAAGGTGGGCGCAGTCTTGTTGTAAAAGGCATAAATAAAGAACTGGTCGGCGAAATTGCCGCCCGAATTCGCCGCGTCCGTCCGCCGGAACCCTACAAGGGCAAAGGCATCCGCTACAAAGGTGAAGTTGTACGGCGCAAAGCCGGCAAAGCCGGCAAGGCGAAATAGAGCAAAGGAAAAGTTGGAGATTACGAAATGGCTAAACGATCAAAAAAACGTCTTGCCCGAGAAAAACGCCATATCCGCGTGCGAAAAGCTGTATTTGGTACGCCGGAACGCCCCCGCTTAAACGTATATCGTAGTTTGGGGCAGATTTACGCCCAAGTAATTGATGATACACAAGGCGTAACACTGGCATCGGCGTCAACCATAGACCGCGAAGCAAAATCGCTGGTTGAAGGGAAAAACAAAACCGACAAAGCCAAAGTAGTGGGCAAACTCGTGGCGGAACGTGCAAAAAATGCCGGAATTACCAAAGTTGTATTCGACCGAGGTGGATTTAAATACCAGGGGCGAGTGCAGGCGTTAGCAGACGCTTCAAGAGAAGCAGGGTTAGACTTTTAACCGAATGAACCCAATTGATGACCGGCATGCTTTATCCGGGCATTTATGGCGGAGGGATAATGGTAAAACGTGAATTTAATGATGCAGTAGAAGAACTTGATGAGCGCGTGGTACATATTGCACGTACCGCAAAAGTTGTAAAAGGCGGTCGTCGATTTAGTTTCCGCGCGTTGGTTGTGGTGGGAGATAACAAAGGCAGTGTGGGCATCGGCGTGGGTAAAGCGCGCGAAGTGCCGGAAGCCATTCGCAAAGCCTCGGAACGTGCCCGGCGAACGATGCGCCGCATTCCGCTGATTGGCACCACGGTTCCCCACGAAATCACCGCGCGTCAAGCCGGCGCACAAGTATTCTTAAAACCGGCTTCTCCGGGTACTGGCGTAATTGCCGGCGGTGGCGTGCGTGCAGTGGTTGAAGCAGCAGGTATTCGCGATATTCTGACCAAAAGTCAGGGCAGCGCTAATGTTTTGAACGTGGTAAAAGCTACAATGAAAGGCTTGACAGACATGCAAGACCCAACAACTGTGGCGCAGCGGCGTGGTGTGCCGGTGAGCAAAGTACAGCCCTTTTGGAGTAGAAAGCATGACCGATAAAAAACTGAAGGTAACCCTGGTCAAAAGCCCTATCGGCTACTCAAAGCGACAAAAAGTGGTTGTGGAATCGCTGGGGTTGCGGAAAATGGGGCAATCCGTGGTGCGCAGCAACACGCCGACTATCCGCGGCATGATTAACAAAGTGTCTCATCTGTTACAAGTTGATGAAGTTGATGCCTAAATCGACTTCATGGAGGTATTGGCAATGAAACTTAATGATTTACAGCCGGCTCCCGGCAGTGTAAAGTCTCGCAAGCGCGTGGGACGCGGACACGGGTCGGGGCATGGCAAAACATCCGGGCGCGGTACCAAAGGGCAAGGTGCACGTTCGGGCGGTGGCAAAGGTCCGTACTTTGAAGGAGGGCAGTTGCCATTGGTGCGCCGATTGCCGTTTGCTCGTGGTGTCGGGTTCACCAATATTTGGCGCATCGAATTTGTGCCGGTAAACGTGGGGCGATTGAACCAGTATTTTGAAGCGAATGACGAAGTTTCGCTGGAAGCGCTACAGGCAGTTGGCATGGTAAAAAAATCTGCCCAAGCACTGGCAATTTTAGCCGATGGTGATCTGGAAAAACCCTTGACCATCAAAGCGAATCGCATCTCTAAAGCGGCTCGCGGCAAAATTGAAGCCGCGGGTGGTACATTTGAAATTTTGCCCAAACCTGCGCGTCCAAAATTACGGTAGCGCAAAAATAACTAGCAGAGGATACCAATGCTTCAAGCCGTAAAAAACGCATTTTTACTGCCAGACCTGCGACGAAAAATAGTTTTTACGTTGCTGATATTAATTGTTTACCGCGCTGGATCACAAATCCCGGTGCCGGGCGTTAATCGAGAGGTGTTAAACCAGTTCTTGGCGAGCGGCTCTACCGGCGCAGACGTTTTGCAGTTTTTAGATTTGCTGTCTGGTGGGGTTTTGCATCAATTTTCTGTGCTTGCCACCGGAGTTTATCCCTATATTACGGCATCCATTATTTTGCAATTGCTCACCCCAATGATCCCCGCGCTGGAAGAATTATCTAAAGAAGGCGAACAGGGACAAAAGAAAATTAACCAATATACCCATTGGCTCACCGTGCCGCTGGCTGCTTTGCAGGCGTATGGTCAAGTGGTCATCATCCAGCAGAGTATCCCGGGCATTATCTCTAATTTTGGCTTTACGACAAACCCGTTGGGCACTACCGCCATCATTGTGTCGATGACCGCCGGTAGTTTGTTTGCCGTTTGGCTGGGCGAGTTGATTTCGGAGGACGGTATCGGTAACGGGGTGTCCATCATCATCTTCGGGGGTATCGTGGCGCAAATGCCCGGTCGAATTTGGCAATTTATACAATTGCAACAATATGCGTTGTTGATTGTGTTCAGCATTATCACCGTTATCACCATTTTGGGCATCGTGGTAGTCAGCGAAGGGCAACGACGCATCCCTGTGCAATACGGCAAACGTGTGCGCGGTAATAAAGTGTATGGTGGACAAAGTTCACATGTGCCATTGCGTGTAAACAGCGCCGGGATGATCCCGTTGATTTTTGCTCAATCCATTTTGATTTTCCCCAGTTCCATCGGGAGCTTCTTTGCCAACTCGGTCACGCCGTTTGTGGCTTCAATGTCGAATTTTATTGTGGAATGGTTTAGCCCGCGCCCCGGAGCATGGCCCTACTGGTTGACTTATTTCCTGATGGTGGCGGCATTCACTTTTTTCTACACCGATATTATCTTTAAACAGCAAAATCTTCCGGAAAGCTTGCAAAAGCAAGGGGGATTCATTCCCGGCTTGCGCCCCGGCAAAGCAACCGAAACATATTTGAATGCTGTGATGCGTCGGATTACATTTATTGGCGCAGTCTTCCTCGGCATAGTAGCTATTTTGCCATGGATAGTCGGACTGATCCCCGGATTAAGTTCCGGTGGAAATACCAGTTCGCTGCTAATTACCAGTACCGGGTTGTTGATTGTAGTGGGGGTTGCTCTGGATACGATGAAGCAACTGGAATCTCAATTGCTTATGCGTAACTACGAAGGTTTCATTAAATAGAGCGATTGTTACCATGATTATCTTGAAGTCTGATAACGAAATAAAATTGATGCGCGAAGCCGGACGAATTGTGGCGGTGGTGCTCACAGAATTATCCCAAAAAGTCGCACCCGGTGTGACCACCGCCCAGCTCAACCGATGGGCAGAAGAGATAATCATAAAACATAACGCTATCCCAACATTTAAAGGATACAACGGGTTTCCGGCAACCATCACCACCTCCATCAACGAGGAACTGGTACACGGCATACCCAGCCCCCAAAAAGTGCTAAAAGAAGGCGATATCATCAGCCTTGATTGTGGCGCTACCTATAAAGGCTGGGTTGGCGATGCCGCACTTACGGTGCCGGTGGGGCATATCTCGCCCGAAGCCCGGCGGCTCTTGGAAGTAACCGAGCGTGCATTATACATCGGCATTGAGCAAGCACGGGTGGGCAATCGCTCCGGCGATATATCTGCCGCCATTCAGGAATATGTCGAGAAAAACGGATATGGTGTGGTGCGCAATTACACCGGTCATGGTGTGGGTCGAGATATGCACGAGGATCCACAGGTTCCAAACTACGGCAAGCGCCATCGAGGCATACCCCTAAAGAAGGGCATGACTGTAGCCTTGGAGCCAATGGTAAATATAGGAACACCTCGCACGCGAGTGTTAAAAGATCAATGGACAGTGGTCACAGACGACGGAAAACTGTCGGCGCATTTTGAACACTCAATTGCTATTACAAATGGTGATCCTCTAATTTTGACACAGCTATAATTTGTGTATAATTGATGGGTTGAGTTTTTGTGGAAGAGGTAATCAAATGAAGGTAAGACCGGCAGTTAAAAAACGATGTGACAAATGTAAAATTGTTAAGCGCAAAGGTGTCGTGCGCGTAATTTGTGAGAACCCTCGCCATAAGCAACGACAGGGTTAGAAAGTAAGGAGATTAAATATGGCGCGTATTGCGGGTGTTGATATTCCACCAAACAAAAGAGTTGAAATCTCTTTGACGTATATTTATGGTATTGGGCGTTATTCCAGCCGGGAAATTGTGAGAGAAGCCGGGTTAGACCCGAACATGCGGGTGAAAGACCTGTCTGATGCGGAATTGAGTCGACTGCGTGAAGTGATTGACAAAAACTATCGTGTAGAAGGTGACTTGCGCCGTGAAGTGGGCATGAACATTAAACGGTTGCAGGAAATTGGCTGTTACCGCGGCATTCGTCACCGCCGGAATTTGCCGGCACATGGACAGCGAACCCGTACCAACGCTCGTACGCGTCGTGGCGCACGACGCACGGTTGCCGGGAAGAAACGCGCTCGTAAATAGAGCGCTGGCTTGTTATTGATGGAGGATTAGGTTAGATGGCAAAAAGACAAACTCAGCGACGGGTTGCCCGTAAAGAACGCAAAAATATTCCGTCTGGACGCGCGTATATTCACGCGACGTTCAACAACACAATCGTAACTATGACAGACCCGCATGGCAACGTATTGTGCTGGTACAGTGGTGGCACCGCGGGCTTTAAAGGGTCACGTAAAAGCACACCCTATGCCGCACAAAGTTCTGCGACATCAGCCGCAAAAACCGCCAATGAGCACGGTATGCGAGAAGTTGATGTTTTTGTGAAAGGACCGGGTCCCGGTCGAGAAGCCGCGGTGCGAGCGCTGCAAGCGGCAGGGCTAAAAGTGAAATCCATTACCGATGTGACGCCCATTCCGCACAATGGGTGTCGCCCACCGAAAAAACGCCGCGTATAGTGGTTTTGTGGGCGAAAACGAGCTCGCTATATAGTGCGCTCCGGCTCAAGACAACAAACTAAGTTACATACATCTCGTGAGGGACGAAAGGACAACAGCCGATGCCCGTAAACCTCACGCAGTCAGGAGGATAAAATTGGCTAGATATACTGATGCTGTTTGTAGATTATGCCGCCGAGAAGGCGAGAAACTCTTTTTAAAGGGAGACCGTTGTTTTTCTCCTAAATGCGCCATGGAACGTCGTCCCAACCCGCCAGGTCCGGTACGCCGCTTTCGTGCAAAAGAATCCGATTACGGTAACCAACTCCGTGAAAAACAAAAAGTGCGTCGCATTTATGGCGTCTTTGAGAAGCAATTCCGACGCTACTTCAAACGCGCCCAGCGCGCTAAAGGCGTAACCGGCACCAACTTGCTGGTTATTTTAGAGAGTCGTTTAGATAATGTTGTATTTCGTTTGGGCTTTGCTGATTCTCGCTCGCAGGCACGGCAGTTAGTGCGTCACGGGCACTTTGACGTAAACGGACGTAAAACCGATATTCCCTCATTCTTAGTGAAACCGGGTGACCAAATTTCCGTTCGCGAAAAAAACCGCAGCAATGGTTTCTTCAAAGAACGCACCCAAACTATGACCGATTCAAAAGTTCCCGGTTGGTTGAGCCTGAATATTGCCGGTCTGGCAGGGTCAGTGCTCGCCGAACCAACCCGTGAAGATATTGATTTCACCCTCAACGAACAACTGATTGTTGAGTACTACAGTCGGTAAAAACACGTGAATATACAGAAACTTAGAAATAAACGAATTACCTTTTATCGCTTGATAGCGATGAAAGAGACTTGTGGAGGGTGCCCTGTTGTCTGAGTTAGGTTTTGTTTTTCCCAAAGTTGAAACCGAAGCTTCAACAAGAAATTTTGGTCGATTTAATATCAGCCCTCTGGAACCCGGATATGGGGTAACGTTGGGTAATGCTTTGCGACGTGTGTTGATTTCTTCACTTACCGGCGCGGCAGTTACTTCGGTGCGCGTCAGTGGTGTTCATCACGAATTTTCCAATATCCCGCATGTTCGCGAAGATATGACCGGTTTAATCTTGAACCTGAAAGAATTGCGCGTAAAACTATTCCAAAACGAATCCGCTCGTTTGCGTGTAGAAGTTAAAGGTGAAGGTCCGGTAGTTGCCGGCGACTTGGAATGTCCACCGTATGTAGAAATTGTCAATCCCGATTTACAGTTATTAATTGGTGATGCCAGCGAAACGGAGCTGGACATGGAATTAATGGTGGAGATGGGGCGCGGATATTCGCCTGCTGAAGAGCGCGATAAGTTGCCCATCGGCGAAATCCCGGTGGATGCAATTTTTAGTCCGGTGCGCAAAGCGAACTTCAAAGTAGAACGTGCGCGCGTGGGACAAGCGACCGACTATGATAAACTCATTGTAGAAGTGACCACCGATGGTACTATTACACCATACGATGCGCTGCGCGAATCGGCGCACCTGTTGGTTCAACACTTCTCGTTAGTAGCGAATATCACCGTAAAGGAAGAACCGGAACTGGAAGAAATAGCAGAAACTCCGGTGCCTCAAATACAAGATACTCCCATTGAAGAGCTTGAGCTAACGGTGCGGGCGTACAACTGTCTTAAACGTGCCGGCATCACGCAAGTTGGTGAAATACTGGAAAAATTACGCAAAGGACCTGATGAAATACTTGCCATTCGAAACTTCGGACAAAAATCTTTGGACGAACTCATCGACCGGCTGGAAGAAAAAGAGCTTTTGATAGATATAGATGAAGCCATTGTGGCAGCATCTCGCTCTGGAAGCTAGTTCTGGCGCGTAACTGGAGGATTTATAGAAGATGCGACATCGAATAGCTGGACGTAAACTCAATTTAAATTCAGCACAGCGCAAAGCGCTGTTGCGTGGACTTGCCACTGAACTATTTAAACACGGGAAAGTGCAAACAACCGAAGCGCGTGCCAAAACGGTGCGTCCGGTGGCAGAAAAACTCATTACCCTAGCCAAGCGTGGTGATTTACATGCTCGTCGATTGGCTGCGGGGCGATTGTACGACCCCAAAGTACAGCAAAAACTCTTTACTGAGATTGCCGACCTGTATCGTGAACGCCAAGGCGGATATACCCGCATTTACAAACTTGGACCCCGTAAAGGTGATGGCGCTCCGATGGCACTCATTGAGCTGGTTGATTACGAAGGGTAGCGAGTAGTACAAATTGTTGGAACAAAACCCGCCGCAAACCTTTAAAGCCGTTATCGCTTATGACGGGACCGATTTTTTGGGATACCAAATTCAAGCTAGCGGCAGAACAGTGCAAGGCGTTATTGAGTATTCGTTACAGAAAATTTTCAAAACGCCGATACGCATCACTGGAGCGGGTAGAACCGACAGCGGTGTCCATGCAGTTGGGCAAGTGATAGCATTTAAAACCGGGTGGCAGCATCCAGTGCCGAACTTGCAGAAAGCGCTAAATGCAAACTTGCCGTCAGACATCGTCGTAACAGAATTAACAACCACATATCAAGATTTCCACCCCCGTTTTGATGCGCGCAGTCGGCAGTATCGTTACACTATACTCAACCAACCTCTGCCGGATGTGTTGCGTCGACGATATACCATGCATATGGTACCGCCGCTGAATATGGACGCTATGCAACGCGCCGGCGACATATTTTTGGGTACGCACGATTTTGCCGCATTTGGGCGTCCACCACAGGGTACCAACACGGTTAGAACGGTGACGCAAACAATATGGCAGCAACATGGTGCTGAGTTGACCGTTTTTATCACTGCCAATGCATTTCTGTACCACATGGTACGCAATATCGTTGGTACATTAGTGTTAGTTGGACAGGGGAAAATGGAAGTAGATGATGTAAAAAACGTTCTGCAATCGAAAAATCGCGCCCAAGCAGGAGCCCCGGCATTGGCTTGCGGTTTATGTCTGATGAATGTAACGTATTGAAAAGATTTTTGATTGTAAACCCTTGTTAGGAGATGTAGTACCGTGAAAACATATAGTGCCAGAGCGCAAGACGTGCAACGCCAGTGGTATGTAGTTGATGCACAAGGCAAAATCCTGGGTCGCTTGGCTACACAAGTGGCAACCATTTTGCGCGGGAAGAATAAGCCTATTTACACCCCTCATGTTAATTGCGGCGATTTTGTCATCATCATCAATGCCGAAAAAGTGCGGGTAACCGGGCAAAAACTCGACCAGAAAAAGTATTACCGCCATTCCGGATATCCCGGCGGTTTGCGTGAAATCACATTGCGCGACCAACTGAAAAAATTCCCGGAACGAGTCATCGAATCCGCGGTAAAAGGGATGCTCCCTAAAAGTAAATTAGGGCGAGCAATGTATAGCAAATTAAAAGTATATGCGGGTCCCAACCATCCGCACGCGGCTCAAAATCCTGAACCGTTAGAATTGTAAAGAGGGAGAATCGGCATATGGCAATGGAAGGTCAATATTATGAAGGTATTGGACGTCGCAAACAATCTACTGCACGAGTTCGTCTCTATGACGGCGAAGGCGTGTTTGTGGTCAACGATAAACCGGCAGATAAATTTTTTAGCCGCGATGTAGACTTACGCACGATTCTTACCCCGTTAAAAGTTACCGATTTTGAAGGGAAGTATGATGTTAGCGTAAAAGTGAGCGGTGGTGGTATCACTGGGCAGGCAGATGCCGTGAAACTGGGTGTTGCCCGCGCTTTGCTAAAAATAGATCCTGAATTGCGTCGCACACTGCGTCAATATGGATTATTAACGCGGGATCCACGCGCAAAAGAACGGAAAAAACCCGGACTCAAACGTGCCCGTAAAGCTCCGCAGTACACCAAACGTTAAATCGTTTATGCTTCATACAAATTAAAAAGGCAGCGTCCACAATGGTGGCGTTGCCTTTTCTATTTCTGCTTTTACCGTCTAAAACAGATAAAAAATCCCCACAACAACTGCCCCCCATAAAACAACCGTAATCTGCAGTGGACGGTCTTCCAACAGCATTTCCGATGGGTCGCCGCCACTATTGAGTACATGCAACGCATACAAATACCGAAAAATACCATAAATTACAAACGGTATTGTGAGCATCATCCAATGATTGGGGGGTAAATTTGGCGCACTGAACGTGTACAACGAGTATGCCATTACCGTGCTGGTGGCTACAATGGTGATGACATTGTCTAAAAACGGCAGATTGTACTCTTT
>CAYZQQ010000030.1:0-17165 GCA_964480075.1 uncultured Anaerolineaceae bacterium | reverse complement strand
CTTTCTCCTGCCGCAACGCGCACCGTCACCGTGACCATCACCGTGCCGGCGGGCAGCGGCGGCGTTTCCAACCTGACCACCATCACCGCCACATCGCAGATCAGCTCAACGGGCGCGGTTGCCACAGTGGCAGATACCATCACCGTGCCGCTGGTGCGTGGGGTCATTTTCGCTCCGAACCGCACCACCACCGGCGTGGCGGGCAGCACCGTCAGTTTTGAGCACACCCTCACCAATACCGGCAACGCCGCCGATACCTTCGATTTGGCATCGGTTTCCGGTTCCGGTTGGACCATCACCCTGATACCCACCCAAACCATGCTGGCGGCTGGCAGCAGCGCCGATATTCTGGCGCTGGTGGACATTCCCGCCGGAACACCGGGCGGCATCACCGATACCGAGACCATCACCGCCACATCCACCCACAGCGCCACCGTGTCTGCTGCGGTGGTTGACCATACCGGCGTGATTACCCCGCCGGTGGTCATCAACCCGCCGTTGAGTGTGTCGATTTTGGGTGTGACAGCGGGAGTGGTCAATACCAATTACACCTTCAGCGCGCAGGTCAGCCCGACAGACACCAGTTTCCCGCTGACATACACTTGGCGCGCCACCGACCAAACCGACGTGGTGCATGCGATGAGCAGTTTGTTCGACCAAGTGACGTTCAACTGGGCGGCAGTCGGCACCAAAACCATCTCGGTCACCGTGACGAATGCAACGGGCACGGTGGTGGACAGCCACACGATCATCATCGCGCTGAACACCCAACCGCCCTCCGCCGTGAGCATCAGCGGGGCGACGAGCACGCCGCTGAACACCGCCACCGCATTCACCGCCACCGTTTCCCCGGCAGATACCACCCAGCCGCTGACATACACCTGGCATGCCACCGACCAATCGCCGGTGGTACATACGGGCGTCGCCGCACTGACGGACGTGGTTAATTTCACATGGGTTTCCACTGGTACAAAAATCATCACCGTCACCGCCGAAAACGTACTGGGCACAGTGGTGGACACCCACACCGTCATCGTGACAACCGTGCCACCCGCACCCACCGCGCCCGTCATCGTGACCATCAGCGGGGCAACCGCCGGGCAAACCGGCGCAACACTCAACTTTACGGCGGATGTACTGCCGTCAGACACCGCCACGCCGATGACATACACATGGCGCGCCGATGAGCAATCGCCGGTGGCACACAGCGGCATCACCGTATTAACGGACAGCGTCAGTTTCACATGGGCGACAACAGGCAGCAAAACCATCACCGTCACCGTCAGCAACATTGCCGGCAGCGTGTTTGATACCCATACCGTCACCCTCAGTGCCGCGCCGCCAACCTTCATTTACCTGCCACTGATATTTAAAAATTACACGCCGCCCACACCGACACCCACCTCCATCGCCACTGCCACCCCGACGGCAGTTCCAACCGATACACCGGTGGTAACCAGCACGCCCATCCCCACCGATACCCCGACACCGACCAACACGCCCACGGCAACCGCCACACCCACGCCAACAGAAACGGCGACGCCGACCGAAACATCCACGGGGACGCCGCCGCCCACGCCGACCCACACTGCCACACCCACCGAGACACCGACACCGACCGCCACGCCGGTAATGCCCGATTTGGTGGTTACCGATATTCACGTGGAACCCAACCCGCCGAGCAATGGCACAGTGGCAACGGTTTTCGTCACCATCAAAAATCAGGGATTGGTAGATGTGGCATACGGCAACAATTTCTGGGTTGACTTTTTCGTGGATCCGACAACAACGCCCGCCATCGGCGATGCGGGCGTGCTTTTCTGGGGCGTGCAGGGGGTGGATATGACCGCCGGGGCAACTTTGACACTCACCGCGCCATACACCTTCGCCAGCGGGACAGCGCAATTGTATGCACTGGTAGATTCGGGTGGCAGTGTGGCGGAAAATAACGAAACCAACAACGTGCTCGGTCCGGTGTCACTTGCGGTGAGTCGCACCACCGAAAACCGCATCCCGATGCCGACAGCGGTGCGTCCGCGCGGCACGCCCACGCCTTCCGGCGGGGAATAGGGTTATCAAAAAGTCCGGATTATGCTCATTTGAAAATGTAGGGGCGCGCTGCGGCGTACCTCTACGGAAATTATTTTCTTGCACCAATTCCGTGAAAAATTCTGTAGGGGCGGCTTGCGAGCCGTCCCTACAGGAGTAAACGGTATCTTGATACGTAACCTTAAGATTGACGGTGCAACAACCGTCCGGCGGAGAATGAAAGGGTTGCAAAATTCCAGAAAGTGCGCTATAATATCGTTATGGTTGACATAAAAAGAGGTGTATTATGAAACGGTTTCTCATTTCAATAACAATATTTGCCATTGTTGTCTCGGTGATTTCGCTGTTCGCCGTGTCGCCGACCGCGCAAGCCCAGCGATCCACGCCCACCACAGTTTCATCACCCACGCCGCGACCCACATCCACCACCAGCGTTTCGCCCACGCCGATATCCACCACCGCCCCTGATACCGGCGGCGGCAAACACTCATCGAGCAAAACGCCGGCGACGCCCCCACCGCAAGGCACCGTGTGGGGATATGTGATTGACTATTCCAACAGCGGCGCTCCGGAGGGAGGCGTTCCGGTTGTCATTGATGGCGGGGGGTGGAAAGCTGAAACCGTCAGCGACAGCAATGGTTTCTATAAATTTGCCGGATTGGGCAGTGGCGAGGCACAGTTGCGGCTAAAATTGTCGTCAGATGCGCATCCGGTCAACAAAAACTGGCGCATCCATACCGGCGATGCCAGTCTGGCGGCAACCAATCTTGGGTTTTATTGGGGGGACACCCCTCCGCTGCCGGTCGTGACCACGATGAAAATGGATACCGTTGCCGCCGGGAAATCCACATCGCTGACGGTGGTGGTGAAAAATCAAAGTGGCGGCGACGCGCACAATTTACGGCTGACAACTTCTTTGCCCCCGGAACTATCCACAAACAAGGCAGCAGCATCATCCAACGCAACGGCTGAATCGGACAAACACACTGTCACGACTCAGCTGGAAAATCTGCCCAACGGGGGAAAACTCACGCTCGTCATTGATGCCACTGCCGCAGACGCACTCCCCGACGCACCGTTGGCGATAAACGTATCGCTGGTGTATGACGAGCAACTCACCCCGCAGCGTTTTTCTGTGGCGTTGCAACCGGGCGATACAAATTCAGATAATGCCGTCAATTCAGAAGCAATCATTCCCGAAACCGGCGGCGCAAAAGCGCCTGTGCCGTACAGCAGTACGCCCATCGTCGTGCTTTCGGCGTTGTTTATCTTGGGGTTGGGGTATGCCGGTTTCCGCACGGTTTCTCGGCGAACATAATTTTGGGTAATAAAAAACCTGTCACGGTTATGTGACAGGTTTTTCTTTGTAACCGTTCACCCCCCCCTTCCAAACGGGCAAAAATTTAGAGCCAGAATCACGTATTTAGTCCATTGTTCTCGTGAGACACGACATATTGTGTTTTCATTAACTCAATCACGAGTTATCTCACGAATTTTCTAGAGGGGGGTGAACGGTTACTTTTCTTTTGTTTACCCGGTTACCTGTTACCCCCCCAGCTCGCCACCGGTAATGCGCCATACCAAATAAATACGCTGGAGTGCCGTAAAATTTGTAAAAATTGCCAAAATCCATAGCACAATCAAAAGTTGGTTAAATACCAACCCGATAACTAGCAACCCCACGCGCTCAAAGCGGGTGAGTAATCCCTGCTTCAAATGGATGCCAATCCCTTCGGCGCGCGCGCGCGCATAACTCACCATCAGCGAGCCGACAATCGTCGCATAAATGAGTATCAATTCAATATTTGCACCGTGGTTTACCAAAAAAATGAACAATCCTAAAAAGATAATGGCTTCCGAAAATCGGTCAAGCGTTGAATCAAGAAATGCGCCGAACCGGCTGGTGCGCCCCATTGTGCGTGCCAATGTTCCATCTATCGCATCGAACCCGGCGGCAAGCACAATCAGTACGCCACCCAGTTGCAAGTGTCCGTAGCCAATAACTCCGGCGACGCCAACTGTCAGGAAAAAACCTATCACAGTGATAACATTGGGGGATATTCCCGACCAACCGATGAATCGCGCTAACGGTTCCAAAAATACGCGCGTATATTTTCTAGCTAAATCTGTCAGCATAACAACATTCCTTGATGATAATTTTCTACACAATAGTACCCTATTCAGCACGGAATGCAAAAATTAACACCCGGTTTTGCCATCACCCACATGGATTGCTTGCCTTGAATTTTTGTTTATGCTACCATGTGAACAGTGATATTCTACTATTTAATAGAGGATAAGTCGGTGTCAGCCACAATCCACAGTTTATCAACTCGAACTCAACAGCATTCAGCTTTTCAACAATGGCTGGAGAATAGAACACCCGCGTTAAAAGATGCTATTGGCACGTTGATTGAACCGGCACAATTCGCGACATGGCAAACTTTGCTGCGGTCATCCGGTTCGCGTGAAGATATACTCCCGGAATTGGTGCATTTAAGTTTGCCAATTGACACGATTGCCCGCTTGTTTGAAAAAACGGCGGCACTCCTCCCAGACCGTAACCCTGACCACTGGCAACACCTGCTACATTTGCAAACACAGGTTATGTGTGTATTGGGTGAAACCTCAAATATTTCAACCCATCACCAACGTATCGGCACTCTGTCTAAACTGCCAAATCTGGCGCAAGACCAATCATCTCCCCAACAACTGCTGGAAAATATTGCGTCATTGCTGGCAGAAATTTTTTATAACGCTTCTATCAATTTATTCTTGTGTACTGATGGGGTTGATGCCCTGAACCTGCCGGTTGCTCGATGGCTTGATAGTACCCCCACCGAACGCGAAAAAGCCGCATTTGTAAAAACCGTCACCCAACACCCCGGCGCGGTAAAACTGGCAGTAACCACCGGCGTGCCGCAAATTTCACGGAAAATTAATTACCCGCTCTCTGCCAAACTGCCCGATGTGCATGAAGAACTAGCTGCGCCTTTAACTGAAAACAAGCAGGTTTTGGGGATAATTCACATTTTAAACCACGGTTTGTACGCCTACACACTCACCGATTTATCGTTTTTGAACGCGATTGCCAGCGAATTGACATTGTTGCTCAACACTACCGATATGCAATTGGCGCTGGCGCAGCAAACCAAAGAAAGACAAATTCTGCTGGAAGCAAACGCTGCACTGAACGACAGTGACACCGCCGGGAGCGCACTCGATACCCTCACCGCAAAAATTACCGAAGCGTTAAATGTGGGTGCGTGCGTCATATCGCGCTGGGATGAACCCACGCAAACATTTACCGCCATCGCCGAACATGTGGTTGCCTCGTCCAAAACAGCCGGTAGAACGTGGCGCAATTTAAACCAACCCATCCCTATCAACGATGACCCCATCGGTAAACAAATTCGGCAGACACATCAGCCCGTATCATTGCGAAGTTCGGCATCGCGGTATACCGGTCCGCTCACCGAAACAAGTTGGCGACGCTACGGATGGAACAGTGTACTCGCCGTCCCGCTCATCAGTCAAAAACATCTGGCGGGACTGCTGGAAGTGTATGATTATCGAGTGCCACGGGTCTTCTCTGACAATGACATTCAGTTGGCGCAAGCTTTAACAAATCAAGCAAGCATCATTTTTAATCAACTTGATTTACTGCAAACCACTCAAGAACGCTTGATGGAAGTAAGTACCCTCTACTCGCTATCGCGCCAAATTATTTCAACCTCGCCGTTAAAATTATCGCAATTATTGGATAATATCGTCACAACTGTAAAACAAATTGTGGATTGCCGTGCTTGCGTGCTGTTTTTACTTGATGAAACAGGCAAATATCTAGAGATAAAAGCCGCCACGGGCATCAAGAAAAAATGGCAGGAAACCGCCCGGCTGGCTGTTGGAAAAGGCGCTTCCGGAACAGCCGTTGCGCAGCGCCAAACGGTGTACATCCCCGACACACTGGTTGATAAAGATTTTATTTTCTTCGATAAATCTATCCGGTCATTGGTGGTGGTACCGCTAATTTTTCAAGGCGAAGTTATCGGCGCGATAAACCTTGACGATACCAAACCAAATGCATTTGGCAAATCTCAGGAACGACTGCTGACAATTGCCGCAAATCATACCGCAATCGCCATCCAAAACGCGCGTCTCTTTCAAAAAGTATCTACCGAGGAACGCCGCACCCGTGCTATTATTGAACATATGGCAGACGGTGTTTTGTTAATTAATCGCGATGGCGGTATCATCACCGTTAATACATCGCTTGCCCATATGTTGGGCATTAATTCGGCAGCCATATTAAAGCAAAACATCCATAACCCCAACCTGCCATCCATCCTGAAAGCCGTTTTCGCTCCGCTGAGAAAGGATGCACATAACGGGTATTTGGCAAGCGACATAAAATTGCCCGGCAAAAACGAAACAACTCTGCGCGTCATTGCCACCCCGGTAATCCACGAAAACGGGCAACTTCTGGGTGAAGTGCGCTTGTTCCATGACATTACCCGCGAGCGTCGCCTTGAACAACTCAAAGATGATTTTATTTCTACTATTTCCCATGAGTTGCGCACACCGCTCTTTTCCATTCAAGGGTTTGTCCGGCTTATTTTAAGCGGCGATGTACCCGATGAAGACACTCGGCACGAATTTTTGAGCATCATCGAACGCCAGTCCGACCATTTGTCGGAACTGGTTTCGAACCTTTTGGATTTAAATCGGCTATCGTCCAATGCCCTGCCGATGACGATGCAACCTGTTGATCTGCTAGTCATTCTCAAGCAAACCATCACGCAATTGCACGGGTTTGCACCCAAAAAAAATATACAGGTCGGTACAAAATTGCCGGCATCATTGCCGCTCATTTGGGGCGACGCCACTCGGCTGGAGCAGATTTTTACCAACCTCATCGGGAACGCCATAAAATTTACGCCTCGGCACGGGCGAGTTTTGGTGCAGGCAAAAGCACAGCGAGCAAATATTCTGGTTAGCGTTACCGATACCGGCATTGGTATTCCTGCCGAAGAACTGGAAACGATCTTCGGTAAATTTTATCAGGTAGAAGAACACAGCACCCGTTCCGCAGAAGGGAGCGGATTAGGATTGCATATTGCTCGGCAACTAATTGAGCGGCATCACGGAAAAATTTGGGCACAGAGTGAAATTGGCAAAGGCAGCACCTTTTTTGTGCAATTGCCCATCGGGACCCCACCGAAAACAGCGTACGGGAGTAATACATGAGCACCGTTCTGGTAATTGATGACGATGTAAATGCCTTAAAACTTTTGGGATATACCCTGCGGAAAGCCGGATTTAATCTTCTTTTTGCCCAAAACGGCATTGAAGGATTGAGCAAAGCCGAGAAACACATTCCCGATTTGGTGGTATCGGATTTAATGATGCCGAATATGGATGGATACGAAGTAACCCGTCGGTTGCGAGCCATCCCTCAGACGCAACACATTCCCATCATCATATTAACCGCCAAATCGCAGGTGCAAGACAAAGTTGCCGGGTTTGAAGCCGGCGCAAATGATTATGTGACCAAACCGGTTATGCCCGCCGAACTCATCGCGCGCATAAAAGCACAACTTGCCAGCCGCCCGGCGGTAATTTCCGCGCCGGTTAAAGCCCGCGCCAGAATCGTTGGTTTTGTGGGAGCCAAAGGCGGCGTCGGTTTGACCACATTGCTGGTTAATGTGGGGCTGGCTGTACAAAAATCTGGAAAACAGGTTATGCTGGTTGACCTGAAATCGTCAGGGGGACATGTGTGCCAAATGTTGGGACATACCCCCAATAACGATTTACTGTCGTTACTGCGAAACTCCGCTACACGCATCACTCCCGACGGCATCGGGCGCGCGATAATGCGTCATACCTCCGGGCTAATGATGCTCCCCCCACCCCACGGAGTGTACGCCCGCTACCAGCCCATTGAGACAAAACAAGCCAAAGCTATTTTAAACATCGTTGATGCCAATGCAGATTATATATTTGTTGATTTGGGCAATGCGTTAACCCAAGCCATCACCTCGGTTGTAAAGATTTGCCATCAGATAACCGTAGCCACAGAGCCAAACCTGTTGGCGTTTGACCAAACCCGTCGCATTCTGCAATATCTGTCGGATGTGGGATTGAACACCAACAATATCGGGTCCGTGCTCGTCAATCGCAGCCGCACCGGGCACGGCTTTACCATGAGTCAAATGAAAGAAATCCTGCAAACGGATATTTGGGGAATTATTTCGGCGGCGCCGGAATTGGTACATCAGGCGACACAATCTAAAACCACTATCATCGAATTACAACCCGATCATATTGTTTCTCAGCAATTTGAACATTTAGTAACTGTTTTTGCATCAACTAACTAGAAAGGACTTCTCGGTATTATGACCGATTTTCTTGCACAAATAGGAACTGCCAGCCGAATATTGAGCCGCGCCACCTCTGCCATCGCGCTGACCGGCGCCGGCATCAGCACGCCATCGGGTATTCCCGATTTTCGCAGTCCGGGGTCGGGATTGTGGAATCAGGTTAATCCGATGGATGTTGCCTCTATCATCGCATTTCGGCAACACCCGGAGAAATTTTACGAATGGGTGCGTCCGCTATCGAAAAAAATCCTTGATGCGAAACCAAATGCGGCACATTATGCGCTGGCGCAGATGGAAGCGGCAGGCAAGCTAAACACCATCATCACCCAAAATATTGATGGCTTGCATCAAGCCGCACTGAGCCGGCACGTTCTGGAAGTTCATGGACATACCCGCAGCGCCACATGCGTGCGCTGTTACAAGCCATTTGATGCCACTCCAATTATGCAAGCACTGACGGATGGCGAAGCAATTCCCACATGTGACGTGTGTGGGGGACCTTTAAAACCGGATGTCATTTTGTTTGGCGAACAATTACCGGTACATCCGTTGTTTGAAGCGCGCGATGCCGCCGCCCGCGCCGATGTGATTTTGGTGGTCGGGTCGTCGTTGGAAGTTGCTCCCATCTCTGAGTTGCCGCGTGAGGCGCTGGAGCATGGGGCGCAACTCATCATTGTCAACTTCCAACCCACGTATTTAGATAACCGCGCGGCGGTGGTCATCCATCGTGAGGTGGCTGAGGTTCTACCGGAAATTGCGCGGCGGGTCATCGCCGATTGAGTTTCTTTCGCCCAAAATAAAAACGACCGGACGCATATCCGGTCGTTTTTAAACCCTATAAAATCCGGTTATCCAACAGTTGTTTCTTTGGATTTGCGCCGGAAGAGTTGAGAGACTTCGCCTTTTTGCCAGCTCACCAAAATTGGGGTGGCATTAAAAATTGATGAATATGCCCCGCTGGTGATGCCGACAAACATCACCGCCATAAATTGTTTGGTGGTTTCCCCGCCGAGCCACAGCACTGCACCCACCACAAACAGGGTGCTGATGGATGTTGCCAAACTGCGGTGGAGCGTTTCCAGTAAACTGCGGTTTGCCACCACCTCAAACGGTTCGGACCGGCGACGCGGCAGATTCTCGCGGAGACGGTCGAACACCACAATGGTATCGTTCACCGAATACCCAATCACCGTCAAAATTGCCGTGAGGAAGAGCGTATCAACCTCCCACCCCCAAATCAGCCCCGCCAGTGAGAATAATCCGGCGGTCACAAACACGTCGTGGAGCATAGCGATAATGGCGCTGACCCCGTATTGAATGGCGTTGGGAATGGCGCGGAAAACATACCAGATAAACAGCAAAATAGCAATGGATGCTACCGCTACTGCCGTGCCGGAGGCGCGAGTCACTTCCCGTCCGATGGTCGGTCCAATGGCTTGAAAACGGCGTTCGGTAAAGGCGCCAATTTTTGATCGAATGTCTGTAACTAATGCCTGTTTTTCTTCTACCGACATATCTTTGGTGCGCACCAGCACAATATTTTCGCCCTGCACCGACTGCGCGGTGGTATTGGTATATCCGTCATCCACAAAAACCTGACGAACATCCAGCGGGGCAACCGGCTGGTCAAATTGCATTTCCCAAATGGTGCCTCCGGTGTAATCAATCGCCATTCTAAACGGCGACCCAAATTGTGCCCACGAAATAGCCATAATGATGATACCGGGCACAATAATGAGCGTTGACAACAGATAATACCATTTGCGTTTTTGCACAATTTCAAACGCGCCGGAAACCCATCCCGGCACTTTAACCTGCGTACTTTCTTTCAGCCCAATCCACAGCGACCGGTTGGAATCCATTGCTTCACCGAAAACATCCACGGCAAAACGGAGGAAGGCACGGGTGACGGTGACAGCGGTGAACAGGTTGATGACCACCCCGATTGACAGTGTGACAGCAAACCCCTTAACGATGCTCGCGCCAAAGTTTGAGCCGAACCAGAAAAGGATAAACGCGGTGATGAGCGTACTGAGGTTGGCGTCGCGGATAGAGGGCCACGCGCGGGTAAACCCAACTTCAACGGCGGTTCTTAGCCGTTTTCCGGCGCGAAGCTCCTCCTTCATCCGTTCAAACACCAAAATATTGGCATCTACCGCCATCCCGATGGTTAAGATGAAACCGGTAATCGCCGGAACGGTCAACGTGACCGGTAGTAATTTATAGAGAGAGAAGTTAATCAGCCCGTACAGCAACATGGCTAAACTGGCGAAAACACCGGGCACGCGATAGTAAATCAGCATAAACAGCAGCACCACAATTAACCCGATGGTTCCGGCGCGAAGGCTTCTTGCCAGCGATTCTTGCCCCAGGCTCGGACCAACGGTGCGGTTTTCGATAACTTTGAGCGGGACGGGCAGCGCCCCATATTTGAGCTTGATAGCCAAATCTTCGGCTTCCTTCCGCCCAAAACCGGCAGGATTCCCGCTGGTAATTTGCCCGCTGCCGGTAATATGCCCGTTTATGCGCGGTGCAGATACCACTACCCCATCGAGTACAATCGCCAGAAAATCACCGATGTGGTTATTGGTATAATCGCCAAAAATTTTGTTGCCATCGCTGGAAAGCGTAAACCCAACGGTACGGGCACCGGTGCGCGAGTCAATTTCAACCTGCGAGTCTTTTAACCCGGAGCCGGTCATAACCGTTTTAAAGACTTTGTCGGGGTACGTGAGGGTGTCGGTAGCAACGTTACCGCCCTCCAGCTTTTGCCCTTCGGTGGTCATAATGCGGTCGCCTTCTCGCAAAGGCGTTTGCAATGCTTCCACAAATTCCAAACGCCCCGTTTCTTTTACCAAACTGATAGCTTGATCGGGGTCTTTAACTTCCGGCAATTCCACAATAATGCGGTTGTCCCCTTCAATTTGAACCAGTGGTTCCACTACCCCCAACCCACCACTGACCCGATTTTCAATGATAACCCGGGCGGGTTCCATCACATCTTTAAAATTGATGGGATTGCCGTTGTCATCGGTGGTTTGAGCCGCTTCCAGCACAATTTGTGTCCCGCCGACCAAATCCAATCCTTGATGAACGCGGATGCTCCGTTGCTGACTACCTTGCCAAAATAGAAGCGACGCCCACCATGGGGCATCGGTTCCCAAACCGCTATCAACGTTTTTGGGTACGGTATATTGCAGGTTACCCATACTGACCCATACCGTTACGGCGGTAAGCAGTAAAATGCCAATTAATACTCGACTGTTCCGTTGAGACATAAACTCCGTCTTCTCCTCTTTAGAAAGTAAATTTCGCCTTCGGGGTATCAGGTTTTATGCTGCGAAAATGCACTTGCACACAATTGCTGATTCGCCGATATTGCAATTGGGCACACCAACTAACAGCAAGCCCACACAAAAGATGATTATAATCCCGTGTGGTAAAAATGGGCAAATAATTTATGAGTCGCAGGATGACACACCCATTGTCACGCAACTTGACGAACCACGGAAACGCCGCCATAATGTATTTATGCGTACTATTCGATTCATTTTGCTTGCGTTGCTAGTTTCAATATTAAGTGGCTGTGCCGGCGTGTCTCCCACCCCGACGCCGTTTCAATTATATCAGGGACCAACGGCAGTGCTGCCCACCCCCGTTTTGCCGACACCCGTCCTGCCAACGAGCACCCGGGTGATGGCATCGCCGTGGACGCCGACGCCCATCCCCACCCCTACCCCCTTCCCCGGCGAAGTGCTGGCGTTGGTGACAAATGTTCCCACCGCCGACACGCTGGAAGTGGTAATGCAGGGCGATTTGCTCAATCAGGTGTACACGGTGCGGCTATTGGGGATAGTCTCTCCCGCGCCCGGTGTGCCCTGGGGAAATGTGGCGTTTAACACACTGAAACGCCGATTGAACGGGCAAGTAGTGCGACTGGTGCAAGATAACACCGCTCAAAATAATGATGGTGAATTACCGCGATATGTATATTTGGGTGAAACGCTCATCAATTTTCAACTGATAGAAATGGGGCTGGCGGATGTTTTGTTTGCCGCGCCCGATACCCGTCTGCAAGCCGAATTTTCCACCGCTGCCAACACCGCCCGCGAGCAAAGTATCGGCGTTTGGGGACCCGACCCCACCGCCACACCCGCCTTCACCGCCACCTCGGTTTTTACAGTAACAGCGACTATTTCTGCTACCGCCGTGATTACCGGCACACCAGCCATCACCCCCACCACCACCGAAACGCCGTGATGCCAAAAGAAAATCGCCCAACAAATTACCGCGAAAATCGCCGCCGCAACGACCGAATTTTGCTGTGGCTGGTTGTTGGCACACTGTTAATATTGGGTACGGTGCTCATCGGCGCAATATGGGGATTGCCTGCCGCCATCACCGGTGGGCTGTGCCTCGGCGGCGGCGCGACACTCATTTTGCTGCTGTGGGGATTACTCACGTTGATGGAAAAATGGGTTAGCGACGAATAGCCCTGCGGTACTAATCTCACCTCCGATGGTTTGCATAATTTCCTCAAACCCCGTATAGTATTATTAGAGAAGGGCTTTTCCCACAATATGTGGGTGTCATTCTTTTTTCAACCACAAAATATGGGGTATCATAGCCCACCCATTTTGCAGTTGACAAAGTTTATGCAATATGGGATAATCAGAACATAAGTTCTTGTCATCCCGCTATCTAATTTTTTAATTAACCGGAGAGCATTATGACTCCTAAAAACAAACCTATATCATACGCCGAAACCGACATTCAAAGTCTAGATTATCCCGAAAATATCCAACGCCGCCCCGGTATGTACGTCGGCGGCACCGGCATCGAAGCCCTGCACCATCTGGCTTTTGAGGTGATTGACAACGCCGTGGACGAAGCGATGGCACGCGCTTGCACGTTGATTGATGTAACCATCAACCCTAACGGTAGCTTGACCGTGGTCGATAATGGGCGCGGTATTCCGGCGGGCATTCATCCCGAAAAGAAAAAATCCACGCTGGAATTGGTGTTCACCGAGTTGCATACCGGCGGCAAATTTGGCAGCGGCGGCTATTCCACTTCCGGCGGATTGCATGGCGTGGGTATCAAAGCCACAAACGCTCTTTCAGAATGGATGGAAGTGACCGTTCATCGGGATGGCGTGGTATACACCCAGCGTCACGAGTTTGGGCTGCCCGTAACGCCCGTCGAGATTTTCACTGAAGCGGGAAAGAAAATCGGTGAAGTGGGCGCCCGCGGATACGCGACACTCATAAAAAAGCACGCCGTCAAACAACAGCAAACCGGGTCCACCGTTATTTTCAAACCCAATAGCCAATTTCTGGACACCACTGAATTTGAATTTGACACGCTGGCACATCGGTTGCAAGAAATTGCATTCCAAATTCCCAGTCTTGCCATCACCCTTGAAGACCACCGCAAACCGGATAAAAAGGGCGATTATTCCTCACGGCGCTACCATTACAAAGGCGGGCTGGTTGAGTGGGTTGAATATCTAAACGAAGGCAAAAAACCACTGCACAAAAAACCAATTCACGTCAACGAAACGGTGAAAGTAGATGCCGGAAAATCGGGGAAAGTGACGGTGGAACTGGAATTGGCACTGCAATACCACACCGATACCAACGACCCCGACGGGCTGATTATTTCAACCGTCAACACCATCCCCACCCCTGACGGCGGCAAGCATGTATCCGGCTTCCGCGCGGGGTTGACCAAAGCCATCAACGCCTTCGCCGATGAAAAACGGATGACCAAAGGCGGCTCGGTGAGCGGGCGCGATGTGCTGTACGGACTGACCGCCGTGCTGAAAGTGCTGATGCCCGACCCGCAATTCACGTCACAAACAAAAACCCAACTCGCCTCCGATTATATGCAGGGGGTGGCAAATTCCATCACCTACAATGCCCTACTGGAAGCCTTCCGCAAAAATAGCGCGCTGGGACGGTCGGTGGTAAAACAGGGGCAAGCGGCATCACAGGCGCGCCAAGCTGAATCGAAAGTGCGCGCCAGCATTATGCGCAAAAGTATGCTGGAAGTGAGCGACCTGCCCGGCAAACTCGCCGACTGCGACTCGCGGACGCATCCGATGCTCACCGCGCTGTATATTGTGGAGGGCGACAGCGCGGGCGGCTCGTGTAAACTTGCCCGCGACCGCCGCTATCAGGCAATTTTACCCACCCGGGGCAAAATCCTCAACGTGTGGCGTTCCAATTTAAACAAAGCGATGGGCAACAACGAAATTTCGTCCATCATCAGCGCCATCGGCGGGGGCGTGGGCACCGATTTTGAGCTGGATGATATGCGCTATGGCATGATTGTGGTGATGGTTGATGCTGATGTGGATGGCGGGCATATCGGCGCGCTACTGCTCACATTGGGGTTCAAATTTATGCGAAAAATGGTCGCCGCCGGACGATTGTTCTGGGCGGTAGCCCCACTCTATCAAATTACCAATGGCAAAAAGAGTTATTATGCGTACAGTGATGCCGAACGCGACAAACGGGTGAAAAAACTGAGCGGCAAAGTGGCGGTTCAGCGATACAAAGGGTTGGGCGAAATGAATCCCGAGCAATTGCGAGAAACCGTGTTCGCCGTGGATGCGGAATATCTGAAAGAAGCAAAAACCGGCATCGCCGAGTTTGAAACCGCGCGTGACGCTTACAGCAACGGAGAAACCAACGGCGACGACAAGCCCATTTTTCATCCGGTTCCCCTAAATGAGCATCTGGTGCAAGTGACCATCGAAGATTTTCACGCCGCACAGCAAGCGCTGGAACTGCTGATGGGGTCATCGGTGCCGCCGCGAAAAGCGTGGCTCATTGAGCGCATGGGCGAAATGGAAGATTAGGCTGGAGAAATAATTATGACACCCGAACAAATTTCAATGGATGCACTTTCCGGACAATCGGCGGTACAGTTTGCCCGCATGCTCAAATCAGCGTATCTGAATTATGCCGTAGAAACCATCAAAGACCGCGCCCTGCCCGATGTGCGTGACGGGTTGAAACCGGTTCACCGCCGCATTTTATACACCATGCATCAAATGGGATTGCGTTCCACGGCGAAATACCGCAAATCGGCGCGGGTGGTCGGCGACACCATGGGGAAATTCCATCCGCACGGCGATGCCGCCATTTACGACGCGATGGTGCGTATGGCGCAAGATTTTTCGATGCGCGTGCCACTGGTTGACGGGCAGGGGAACTTTGGCTCAATTGACGGCGATGGCGCAGCGGCGATGCGCTATACTGAAGCGCGCATGGCTGCCGCCACCGAAGAACTACTGGCAGATATTGATGCCGACACCGTCGAATGGCAGGATAATTTTGATAACACGCTTCAAGAACCGCGATACCTGCCCGCAAAATTTCCCAACCTGCTGGTAAATGGCAGTGAAGGGATTGCTGTCGGTATGGCGTGTAAAATTCCACCGCATAATTTAGGCGAGGTGTGCAATGCGCTGGTCTTTATGGCAGAAAATTGGCGCGCCCACAAAAAAATTACCGTGGAGCATCTGCTAAAATACATCCCCGGTCCCGATTTTCCCACCGGCGGCATCATCTATCGCAAACGCCCCGAAAACGGCGAGATGGTGGACACCATCAAACAGGCATACAACACCGGGCAGGGAAAAATCACCATGCAGGGCATCATCTCCGGGGAAGATAACAACAGTAACCCGGTGAGCAATTTAGAAAATGCGCGGAAGCTCATTATCACCGAAATTCCGTATGGCTTGAATAAATCAACGTTGCTCACTCAAATTGCCGACGGGGTACGCAACGATAAAATCAAAGGCATCAGCGACTTGCGCGACGAGTCGGATTATGAGGGCATGCGAGTGGTGGTGACGGTTACACGCGGCTATCGTGCGCCGCAGGTGCTGGAGCAACTGCTTAGCAAAACAAGCCTCAAAGCCACCTACGGTATCATCAATTTGGCATTGGTGGAAGGGGAGCCCGAATATCTTTCTCTGCCGCGCGTGCTGACATTATTTATGGAACACCGGCTGGACGTCATCACCAAACGAACCAAATTCGAGCTGAAAAAACGCGAAGCCCGATTGCATATTGTGCAGGGGTTGCTCATTGCGCTGAATCATATTGATGCCGTGATTGCGGTCATTCGCAAATCTCGCACCACCGATACCGCCCGCACCAATTTAATGAAACAGTTCAAGTTGAGCGCCGAGCAAGCCACCGCCATTTTAGACATGCAATTGCGGCGGCTGGCGGCGCTGGAGCGCAAAAAACTCGATGACGAGCGGAAAGAATTGTCGAGCCGCATCAAACTCCTCAAATCGCTGCTGGCATCGGAGGCAAAGCGGCTGGCGGTAGTGGTGGCAGAAACCCGCGACATCAAACAGGCTTATGCCACGCCACGCAAAACCGTCATTCTGGATGAAATGGGGAAAGGCGGGCTGGTTACAAAAGAAGATTTGCTCAAACCCACCGGCGCACAAATTATTGCCGCCACCACCCGTGGCAATGTATACCGTGTGCCCGCCAAAGGGTTCAGCGGGAAACAGTCGAAGGGCGTCTCGAAACGGGCGGTGGACGCGCCGCTCTTCTATCTGAAAACGAAAGAGGATGACAAAGTGCTGCTGGTGTCCAACCGCGGACGGGCGTGGTTTGGTCCCATCTTCCGCATCCCCGATAAAACAACCAACACCGAAATGGGGCTGGCAAAAGGGGAAGTGATTGTGGCGGGCGCGGTGGT
>CAYZQQ010000029.1:0-17539 GCA_964480075.1 uncultured Anaerolineaceae bacterium | reverse complement strand
AAATTATTTTGACCGACGCGATGGAAGGCATTGATGCCGCCATCGCCGAAACGGAGCGTATGCTGGCGGAACAGCCGGAGAAATATTATCGCCCCAACCAGTATGACAACCCCGCCAACTGGCAGGCGCATTACCGCACCACCGGCGTGGAAATCTGGCGGCAAACCGGCGGGGCTATCACGCATTTTGTGGCGGGTATCGGCACCAGCGGCACGCTGATGGGCACAGGGCGGCGGCTGCGGGACTACAATCCCGCCATTGAAATTTATGCCGTTGAACCTGCTGGCGAAATGGCAAAAATCGCGGGGCTAAAACACATGGAATCATCCCGCGTCCCGCAGATTTATGACCCCGCTTTCCCGAATGCGGTATTTTCAGCCGAACCGGAAAATGCCGTGGATATGGCGCGGCGGCTGGCGCAGGAAGAAGGGTTGTTCGTCGGAATGTCGGCGGGGGCGGCAATGTGGGCGACGCTGAAATTGGCGCGCACGCTGGATGAAGGGGTGGTGGTGACACTGTTCCCTGATGGCGGCGGTAAATATCTGAGCCTGTGGAACCGGTAGATAGCGCACAAACGGGCGCGGTGGATAACCCATCGCGCCCGATTTATTTTAGTTGCAGCAAATCCCACAGGTTGCCGTATAAATCCTGAAAAACCGCCACGGTGCCATATGACTCGTCTCGCTGAGGACGGACAAACGTCACGCCCTTTGCTGTCAGCGCATCAAAATCACGCCAAAAATCATCACTGTGCAAAAATAGAAAAACTCGTCCACCCGTCTGATTTCCGATGTGCGCTGCTTGCTCGGCATTAGCCGCTTGCGCCAGCAGCAAACATGTTTTGCCATCACCCGGAGGGCGAACCAGCACCCAACGTTTGTTCTGCACTTCAACCGGCGTATCTTCAATCAGTTCAAACCCCAGAATATTTGTATAAAATGTGATAGCTTCATCGTAATCGCGGACAAGCACCGAAACATAGCCAATTGTTTGGGGCATGATGACCTCCTTTCGCGGTGTTATTTCAACAGCCCGCGCAGTTTTGCCAAATTTTCGCGGTCGGATTCTATTTTCACATCCTGCGGCGTTTCCAGCAAAAAAGGAAGGTCGGCGAAACGGGCATCATTCAAGAAGAAGCCGAACGGTTCCAGCCCGATGAAGCCGTCACCGATGTGGGTGTGGCGGTCTTTGTGGCTGCTCAAATCATTTTTGGAATCATTCAGGTGGAAGACTGCCAGCTTTTTCAGCCCCACCGTTGCCGAAAAATCATCCCACATGGCATCATAACCGGATTTTGTGCGGAAATCATATCCCGCTGCCAGCGCATGGCATGTGTCGAAGCACACCGCCAGCCGTTCCGGTTGTTCCGTTCCGGCGATGATGGCTGCCAATTCCTCAAAGGTACGCCCCAACGCCGAACCCTGTCCGGCGGTAATTTCGAGCGCAACTTTCACGCGGTGGTCGGGCAGGGCGCGGTGAACAGTGTCCAGCGCCGCCGACACCCGCGCGAGACCAGACTCCACTCCGCTGCCGACGTGTGCGCCGGGGTGCAGCACCAGCAACGGAATACCCAGTGTCTCACAGCGCTCCAGCTCAACAATCAACCCGTTAGTGGACTTTTCCCACAGCGCATCATCGGGTGTGCCGAGGTTGAGCAGGTAGCTGGCGTGCGTCACCACCGGCTCAATGCCCGTTTCATCGCGTTGCTGGTGGAAACGCTCAATTTCATCGGCGCGGAGGATACGGGCTTTCCACCGGTTGTTATTTCTGGTGAAAATCTGAAAGGCGTCGCAGCCGGTTTTGATAGCTTGCGCGAACGCATTATCTACCCCTCCTGCTATCGACATATGTGCGCCCAATTTTGGCATGATGAACTCCTTTTCGGTTTGATAATTAACCTGCACAGAAACTTTATCAGGGCGTTGCCAAAATGACAAATTCATAATATACTACCAGAAAATTTGTAAGGTATGCACAAAAAAACTATGATAACACTCCAAGAACTGCTAAAAAACGCCATATTTTCCACTGCGACTATTGTAGCAGGTGAACAAGGACTGTCCAACAAAATTGAATGGTCACATATTATTGATTTGCCGGATGTGGTGCGCGTGGTGGGCGAAGGTCACCAGCTCATTTTAACAACCGGGCAGGGCATCCCCGCCGATGCTACGGCGCAAGAAACCTTCATCACCGAAATGGCAGAAGCCGGATTGAGCGGTATCATCGTTTCGGTGGGGGGACAATTTTTTCAGAAAATTCCCCAAATAATGCTTGACGCTGCCAACCGGCATCATTTTCCCATCGTCACCATACCCAGTGAAGTCCGATTTATTGACATCACTCGCCTGATTCACGAACAACTGGTGAGCCATCAATACACACTTTTAAAACGGTCTGACCACATTCATCAAACGCTGGTGCAAATTGTGCTGGAGGGCGGTGGATTGCAAGATTTGGCAAAAGCGCTGGCGCAGTTGGTCAACCGCTCGGTAACCATTGAAGACCCGGACTTGAATGTGCTGGCGTCGGCGGAATATGGCGAAATTGACCCCGCGCGCCGGCAAAGCATCAAAACGGGGGGCACTCCGGAATTTATCCGCGAGTTTGTCCGCGAGCAGGGCATTTTAGACCGGTTGAACCAGAGCCTGAAACCGACCAAAGTCCGTGCGTTTCCCGAACATGGTATGACGAAGGAACGCATTGTGACTCCCATTGTGGTGGAACGACAGGTATACGGTTATTTGTGGCTTATTGCCACCGATGAACCGTTGGATGAATCGGATACCATGACCATTGAACGGGCGGCGATTGTGGCAGCGCTGATTATGCTCAAAGAAGACGCTATTCGCCAAACCGAAGCCCGCCTGCAAGCCGATGTCATCTCGCAATTGCTCAGCGAGCAGCCCCATTCACTGGCGCTGGCAGACAAAGCCAATCGATTGGGGTTGAATTTGAACCAACCCCAACGTGTGATGCTGTTGCATCTGCCCGCCGGCACGCTGCCGACACTGCGGCTAACCCGAAAACTCAAGCCGGTGGTGAGAAAATACACCAAACATGCCATTTTGCACCCGATGGGCGCCAACCTCATTTTAATTTCCCCTGCTGCTGTTGATGCCACAAAATTGGGAAATTCGCTGATTGACGCCTTTTCCGGTTTAAAAATCGGGGTGGGAAACGTCGGCGACACGCAGGGAGATTTGGCAAAAAGCTATCATCAGGCGAAAGAAGCGCTGGAAGTGGGCATTGCACTGGCAAAAACAGAACCAATTTTGTTTTTTTCCGAATTGGGGTTTTTGCATTGGCTCTATCTGCTGCCGACCCAAGCAGGCAACGGCAATCGTTACGCTGACCAGATTCGACTGTTGGCAACGGAAGAGCGCGCCGAACGCGCCCAACTGTTGCGGACGCTGGAAGTTTTTCTGGATTATGGGGGAAACGCCGCCGAAACTGCCCGCGAATTGCATATTCATCGCAACACACTGGCGTATCGCATCAAACAAATCGAGGCGCTCTGCAGTCTGTCGCTGACAGACCCGCAAACGCGCGTCAATTTGCAAATCGCCATTAAAGCACACCGATTGATGCGACCCGGAAGCGAGACATAATGGTGGGAATTTCCATCGAACAGGCAAAAAAATACTATAAAAACGATACCGCGCACGATTTTGACCATGTGCTGCGCGTGTTAAATAACGCTCGGCAAATTGCCAACGCTGAAACGGATGTAAATTGGGATGTTTTGCGCACGGCAGTTTTACTGCACGATATTGCCCGGGCTGAGCAAGCTCGCACCGGCGTTGACCATGCTGTTGCCGCTGCGCATCGTGTGCGAACAATTTTGGCAAATGACCCCCCTGCGTTTGTGGATGCGGTGAGCGATGCGATTGCCACCCATCGTTTTCGGGTAGAAAAACCACCCCAATCGGCGGAAGCAAAAATTTTGTATGATGCCGATAAACTCGATTCCATCGGCGCGGTGGGCGTCGCCCGCGCGTTCGCATATAGCGGGCATTTGGGCAAACGATTGTGGGCAGAAGATGACGCGGGCGAACATTCCACGTTACAGGAATATCGCAAAAAATTGGTGCGGTTAAAAGATAAACTACTCACGCCATCCGCGCGTCAAATTGCCATTGGGCGGCATCAATTTATGGGTGACTTTTTTGAACAGATGGCGGCAGAGGTGCGGGGCGAACGATGATTTTTACAGCGACATTGACCCAAAAAATGCGAGAAGCCCTGCAAAAACCCTTGCCCGGCGCCGACGGGCAAGCGCCACTGTCACCGGAGGGACGGTATCCCGCCGACCGTATGCGCGAAATCCCCGCCGATTATCGAATTGGCGCGGTGCTCATACTGTTGTATCCGCGTGGCGATGAACCATACTTTGTGCTCATTCGCCGCAGCGAATATAACGGCGTACACAGCGGGCAAATTGCGCTCCCCGGCGGCACCCATGAAACGGGTGAGTCGTTTCAAACCACGGCTCTGCGTGAAACATGGGAAGAGGTTGGTGTGCCCCATAACTGCATTTCTGTGCTCGGCGAGTTGACGCGGCTGTATATTCCCCCCAGCAATTTTATGGTCTATCCCTTTGTGGGCTTCACTGCCACTGAACCGATATTTCGCCGCGACTGGCGTGAAGTGGCAGAAATTATGCAAGTGCCGCTGTCAGTCATCACCGACCCGCACAACCGGTATGAAGAAATGCGCGACCATCCGCAACTGGGGCGCATTCGCATCCCATATATGTTGATTCACGGGTACAAAGTTTGGGGAGCCACCGCGATGGTTTTGAGCGAGTTTAGCGAACTTTTGCGGGCGAATAATCTATGACAACCATTTTTGCAATTGAATCGTCGTGCGATGAAACTGCCGCAGCAGTCATAGAGAACGGGCAAATAATCCGGGCGAATATTGTCGCATCGCAAATAGACATTCACCGGCGATATGGCGGCGTTTTCCCCGAAGTGGCATCGCGCCAACATATCCTGGCTATTGATACCGTTGTGCGGGACGCAGTGGCGCAATGGGGCGGTGAGTGGTCGGCGGTGGATGCGATAGCGGTTACGCGCGGTCCCGGATTGGCGGGAAGTTTGCTGGTGGGAGTCAATGCGGCAAAAGGTATCGCGCTGGCGAAAAACCTGCCGCTCATCGGCGTGAATCATCTGGAAGGACATTTGTATTCCAACTGGCTGGCAACCGATGAAAAATTCGGGGATATTGTATTTCCGGTGTTGGCATTGATTGTATCGGGCGGACATACCGAACTGGTTTTGATGCGCGGTCACGGGGATTACAAAATTTTGGGGCGTACCCTCGATGATGCGGCTGGCGAAGCCTTTGATAAAGTGGCGCGTTTGTTGGGGCTGGGATACCCCGGCGGTCCTGAAATTCAAAAAGCGGCGCAGTCGGGCAACCCACGCGCGTTCAACTTACCGCGAGCCACCACCAACCGTCCGTATGATTTCAGCTTTTCGGGATTAAAAACAGCCGTGCTGCGGCTGGTTCAGCGATATGCCAAAAACGTACACCGCCCGTCGGATGTGGTGCAAGCCCTGCCGAATATCCCCGATTTGCCCATTGCGGACATCGCCGCCAGCGTGCAGTGGGCAATTGTGGATGCACTGGTGCAAAAAACGGCGCTGGCAGCAGAGGCATTTGCGGCGAAAGCAGTGTTGCTGGCGGGGGGAGTCAGCGCAAATGAAGGGTTGCGCCAAGAAATGTCGGCGCGAATCGGCTGTCCGGTGCGAACCCCGCCGCTGGCGCTGTGTACCGACAATGCGGCAATGATTGGCGCTGCGGCTCATTGGCATTATTTAAAGAGCGAATTTAGCAACTTGACACTGGATGTCATTCCCAATTTGCGGTTGAAATAAAAAACGTACCGTAATTTGACTTTCCGAGAAAGTGATTGTATAATACTTCACAAACAATAGCTTTCTCCTTTCTTGTTGTTATTTGCCTCCCCTCCTTAAGAAAGCGCCTCGAATCATTCGGAGCGCTTTCTTATTATTTATGTCGACCTTTTGTTGAAAACGCAATGGCATGTTGACAAAAACGCTGTTTCAGCGTAATATTTACTTGTATCCCGCTGAAAAGGAATTAGTGACATGGTGTTCAAATCCGATATGAAACGTACTATCTATGGAATGTACGATTTAGATGCCATAGACCAGAAAATTATCGTGTTTTTGCAAAAGAATGGACGCGAGTCATTTTCCAATATTGCCGATGAGATTGGCGTGCCGCCCAGCACTGTACGTGACCGCACCAATCGTATGGTGGAAAGTGGCGTCATTCGTATTGTAGCGCGACTGAATCCATTGCAAGCAGAACAGCGCGTAAAAGCATCCATTGGGGTACGATTGGTCGGCGGCAAGCACCGGGATGTGGCGCAAAAAATCGCCCAGTTGGAAGAGGTGTCGAATCTAATCATTGGCACAGGCAATTTCGATTTGCTGGTTGAACTATCGTGCAGAGATAATGAGCATCTGCTCGACACAATTTCTCATTTGCAAGAAATCCCCAATGTTCAAGCTACCGAGACCTTCATCCATTTTTCTCTGGTAAAAAATACGCTTGACGAAATTTGAACTACCAGCGGAATGGCAATCGAATTTTCCGCAATGGATTCCGGTATGCCACTGCTGCGCGAAATAGCAACGGTCTGATTTTCTCCCACGCCAGAAGTAGCTGCGGTTTTGCAGCGGGTTTGTCAGTGGCAGGCGCGCTGAATGATTGCCGCACATATTCCGAACAGATGAATTCAATTTCAAATGAAGCCTCCGGCACTGTATTTTGCAATTTTGCAGCATGTTCGTATACAGTTTGCCACGGGTATTTTTTTATCCCCATCCATTGCGCCAGCCGAATCAGCGCTGTATAGACGGCATTTACAGATGGGAGAGATTGAGATTCTGCTGAAATGGGGATGCGTCCCATTAACCCTTGCCGCCGCAGCACCCATACGGCTGCCCCAGCCATCAACGCGAGTGCCAACAGCCATGCTACACCCACGCGAATGGCGTGCAGCGTACTGCGGGCAATAGATATTTCGCCCCAAAAAGGTAATGTAAATAGCGAAAAAACGGTTTCGGGTGCAGGAGGCGTCTGCTCACCCAGCGCCTCGGCATCACGCACCCGGTCAATTGGATGGGTGCCATCGTCGGGAGTGTTTGCTGCCAGACCATTTGCGCCAGTGAGAGCGTTATTTGTTAAACGAGCAATGGCGGGTTGCGCTGCGGTGGGTTCAAACTCTATCCAGCCATAAGTGGGGAAAAAGACTTCTACCCACGAGTGGGCATCTTTGTTTTGCACCCTATACACAATCTGTTGATTATCGAGTGTTTCCGGCTGCCCTCTGGCATATCCCGCCGCCAATCGGGCGGGTATGCCCAGCGAGCGCAGCATCACAATCATCGAAGTGGCGTAATAATCACAGTAGGCTTGTTTCAAGTCGAACAGAATGTAGTCCACTTTGTCGCGGTCGGCGGGTGGAAGGGGAATGCCTTCATTATATGTGATATGGGTGCGCAGATATTGTTCAATGGCTGAAGCTTTATCGTATGTCGTGGGTTTATCTGTAACGATTTCTGCCGCCAAATTGAACACCCGTTGCGGAATGCCATCGGGGAGCTGGATGTAGCGTTCTAAAATCCAATCGGGGTACGGCGCGGTATCATTTTGCAACTGTTTTTTGGTTGCCACCGATAGCAGCGAAACCATCTGGTATGGTTCTTCTGCCCGCAAGCGACGGTCGCTTTCTATGAAGGTTATTTCAAAATACCACGGCTCTTTTTTGCCCGCCCAATAACTGATGCGGGTGTTTCGGGTTTCTTCCGGGGTGATGATACTGGCTTTGGCGTGCGCGTTTCGATTGACTGCCACCGGGTCAGACAGGGCGTACAGCACTGTCGCGCCGTTGCGCAACAGTTGGTAGGTTTGCGTGACGGGTACTCTGGCGCGAAACAACGGCAGAGATACCCGTTGATTGTTTGTGCCAAAGGGCAAGCCGGCGGTGTCTTGGCTTTCCCAGCCCTGCCCATCATACGTATCGTACACAGCGGCGCGCCAATATCTGCCGGCGGGCGCTTGCACCAGCATCACCGGCGTGGCAGTGAGGGTTCGAGGTCCGCCCAATTCTAAATTTTGGCTGAAGGTGTTTGCGCCGAGAAGGGGGTCGGGTTTGTAATTTAAGTTGGCAAATAAACGATTCCACTGGCTTTGCGCCGACCGCCATTCTCTATCGAAATTGCTGAATAATTCGGTTGATTGTGTGGGCGACAGCGTGGGTGCGAGCCATGCCGCGACCATAATGACAATCGAGAAAACCACTCCCCCTCGAAAAAAGTCAAAACGCACCTCAGAATGGTAAAATATATGGTTCGCATGCCAGTGTTCTTCTTGTTCCATCAAATTAAAACGAATGATGAGCAAAATACTGACAACCAAAAACATCAGCACATACGCTGTCAGATTTCGGGGGGCGTAATGGAACATAATCAAAATCATCACCCCGCCGGGCACCAATGCCGACCAAACTTGGCGGTGGCGGAATATCGTCCAGAGGGTAACATATGCCGCCAGCCATACAATTAAACTCATTTCCAAAATGAACATTTCGTTATCGTAACTGACGCCGCCATTAACGGCGATGTTGAACCATTGCATCACGCGGGCAGCCAAATGCTCCCACTTTTGCTGCCATGTCCAATCGGCGGGCGAAATACGGCTCACCACCCAAAACGACCATCCACTGCCGATAATGATACTGAAACCATGCGCAATAAGCGTGGGCAATAGACTTTGGCTCAACATAAAACCCACCACAATAGCGCCAAATCCCACCCAGGTGACAATATTAAGTTTCTCTGTCCAGCCCGAATGTGCCACTGCACCGGAGATGATAAATGCCAACAGTGCGGTCAGGATGGTTAGGGTGATATTTTTGCGGATGCTCACGCGATGGTGCATAAAAATACCTGTTTGTCGCAGAATTTTTTAGTGCAAACGGTTGAAACTCATACAATATATTTTTCAGTCCCATAATTTTTTGAGGGTGTCATTCCCGCGAAAGCGGGAATCAATAGTTTTTCGCGGTGGATACCGGATATCTCCCTGCGGGAAATTCCGGTATGACATTTGCGCGTAGTTGAGTTGTATGAGGTTTATTCGCTTCCACTATTATCTTGCGAGATGGTGATGTGGAGCGCAGAGTATGCATAGAAATTGTAGCGTGTGATAGCCAAACGTCAAACGATGTGCGGCGGTTACAAACCTTTGCCCGAATGTTGACGGCGTGCTATGATTTTTTTATGTGTGAACCGATTGCTGTTGTGGGGGTATTGTCTGATACCCATTTGCCATACCGTATGAAAAATTTGCCGCCGGAAGTGATGCGGGCATTTTCCGGGGTAGATTTAATTTTGCACGCCGGAGACGTTGATTGCGAGGAGTTTTTAGACCCGCTGCGAGCCATCGCCCCGGTGTATGCGGTGCGCGGAAATGTGCATCTGGGCGATGGGAGTTTTGGGGGGCGAACCCTGCCGCGAGAGGTGCAATTAACGGTCGCGGGGCGAACGGTGGTGATGGTGCACGGGCATCGCCGGGGGGTGTGGGGGGCGCTGTTAAAGGTGCCGGAGATATTTCTGTCGTTATTTATGGCGAAAGCCAATAGCCAATTTAACCGTAAAATTGCCCGGCGATTGCACAAAACATATCCCGATGCAGATGTGATTGTTTTTGGGCATACTCATGCCCCATACAAAAAACAATTGGGAAACACACTTTTTTTTAATCCCGGTGCCGTTGCCGACACACGAAAAAATGGACCCAGCATTGGATATTTACGTTTTTGGGATGATATTGTTGAGGCAAAGATTTATCCCCTGAGGCAAGATGGCGCGGGTTAATCTTCTGTCGGGGGGATAAACCCTTTAGCTTCCCACTGTCTGTCGCGAATATAGCGCGCGACCATCCCCAGCGATGACAGCAGCGGGATGATGATGAGTGTCACCAAAATACCAAAAAGTGCCAAACTGGTTAACACACTGATGAACACGATGGCGGGGTGCAGTCGCAACCGGCGACCCATCAGCGCCGGGCGGATCCAGATATTTTCAATTTGCTGGACGGTCAGAAATACCAGCAGGACGATAATGGCGAAAAGCCAGTTCGACACCGGTAAAAACGTTGACCCCTCAAATAGCGCGATGGTAATGGCGATAATTGCTGCCAGCGTCGGACCCAGAGATGGAATAATATCGAGCACTCCCGCGATAATGCCGACGATAAATGCGGCGGGCATCCCCACGGCTGTTGCCCCCAGCCACGATAGCACGCCGACAATCAACATTAATAGCAATTGACCGCGCAGAAAATTTCCCCATATCAAATCAACTTCGTGTAATATATGGTTGGCATAACTGTGGTAGCTGTGTGGAATATATGACAATATCCAATTGTGCAGTTTGTGGCTATCTCTCAGTAAATAGTACACCGAAACTAACACAATCAATCCCCACAGCAAGTTTGTGGAAACATCCGCCAGCACAAATCCCAAATTGGGAGCAATTTGGGCGACGGCTTGCGCGATAGACGTTTCCAAATCGGAAAAGACGTTATTCAGTGGAATGGAAAATCCCCCAATGACCAACGGGGTGTTACTGAGAACCTGTAACCGATTGGTGAGAAATTCGACATCCGGCAAAAATTCTTTGGTTTGAGCGATGATAACCGGGGTTAAAATAGCGGGAATGGCGATGAGCAGAATCAAGAAAATCAGATATACAATGGTCACTGCGCCTTTATGGCTGAGGGTGCTGCGATGGATGAGCCAATTGACCAGCGGGTGGAGAATATAGGCTATTAACCCGGCGATAATTAAGGCGCTGATGAGCGGCTGGAGTTTGATGAATAACCAAACGCCGGCGATGATGAACAATCCAGCCAGAGCATATTGAATTGGTTGGCGAGAAGAGTTGCGTTCCATAACGGATTTGTTGCGCTGCTTGCTTGTAAAAAACAGGTTACGAATATATTTGAAGATGTATGGAGTTATTATACCGCTTTGTGTTCGCAGAGAAAATTGGCAAGCCTAAAATAAACGGCGGCTGGCATTTGCCAACCGCCGCTGCTATGGTGCAGGGTATTTGGGGGGATGAAATTACGGAGCCCAGGTAATGCGTTCGTCCATCCAACCGAGCGAGTTTTCGATATCGAATTGAACTTTTCCATCCGGCGACCCTTCCATATCGAACAATTTTCGCACGTTGGAACCATCGGCGTTGGCAGCCCAAATTGCCCACACGCCACCACGGTCAGACACAAAGGCGATTGTTTTGCCATCGGGGGACCATGCAGGTAACCCGTCGTTGGCGGGATTGTTGGTGATGCGAACGGGGTCGGAGCCATCTACCGAGATTGTCCAAATTTCCCAGTTACCGGCGCTTGCCCGCTCATTCGACATAATGGCGATGCGGTCACCCAGCGGGCTGGCGGCAGGCGTATTATCGCCGGTGGTGCTAATTTTATTTCCGTCCGCGGCGCCGGCAGACAGTACCCACAGCCCACAATCGCCGGTAGGGGTACAGCCGTGTGTCACCAGCCGGTCATCCGGCAGGGTGTCCACATAATCGCCGTTAAAGCCCATACTTTCGCCGCCGGTGCCCCCCTGATAGGCATGGTACAGTCTGGGGGCGCGGTCACTTTCGCGGCGGGTACTGAACACTATCGAGCCATCGGTGTACCATGCGGGCAATCCATCTTCCACATTGTTGGTGAGTTGTCCCTGCCGTCCACCTGCGTAATCGACAAAAGCAACCCCGCGCTGGCTGGGGTTCCACGAGCGATAAACCAACAGCGAGCCATCTTGGCTAAAGCGCGGCTGGCTGGCGTTGCCAATAATAATGGTTGAATTAGAGCCATCCACATTGACACTCCATAGATTATAGCTGCCAATATCGGTGCTGTATCCGGGGTATACGATGCGCCCGCTCAAAGCGGCTTCTGCTTCTGGGGTGGGGGTGGGGACGGCAGTGGGGGCAATAGTGGCGGCTGGCGTCGGTGCGACTGTGGCTGTCACGGTTACTTTTGCCGTTGCAGTTACTTCTGGCGTGGGCGTTGTTTTTGTCGCGGCAACGGTGGGCGTTGATGTTTGTTTGGGAGTGGCGGTTACGGCAGCCACGGCTATCCCTGCTTGCGGAATGATGAGCGTTTGTCCAATACGGATGATGGCGTTTTTATCGGATAAATTATTGGCTTTGACCAATTTGTCAATGCTCACATCAAATTTTACGGCGATGCCGCCCAATGTGTCGCCGGATTGCACTTCGTATGTCACCGGTTCGCCGGAAACTTTTGCCGGTGTCGCCGTGGATGTCGCGGTTGCGGCGGTGGTTGCGCGTCGAGTGGGTGTCGGGGTGGCGTTATCGGTATTGGTTTGCGCCACTTGTTGACCGGCAAAACTAAAGCTGTTCAAAACGCTCTCAAACAGCGGTTTGTATGCGTCCCATTCATCGCTGGGAGCCACGGCTACCAGCGTATAACCGGCATTGTTTTTTACGGTGGAGGCAACCAGCGCGATGGCATCGGCGCCCATATCGGGGGCGTTAAACTCAACTTGGGTGGATGTCCATGTTTGTCGCCCGATATTGAGCACCCCTTCATCGAGGGTGTTGCTGATGGGCGAGAATTTTTCGAGCTGTTTGGCGAGCAAATCGGTGATGTTTTGATTCCCACCCAGCGTAATCCACAGCGATGCGCCGTTGAGCGTATTTCGGTCGAGTGAACGAGTGCTGGGGGCGAAAATCACTAAATCATCATCTTCTTTAAAGACCCATCCGGCAGGATAATCGAAAGAAAAGCCGAAATAATCGCTGTTATAATTTGCCAGCGGTACTTGTGTGGGGGTGGGTTGCGGGGTGCTGGTTGCGGTCGGGGTGGGGGCGGCGGTGGGAGTGGTTGCCAGTGCGACCGCCGGCAGGGTCGGTGTTTGCTGGGCTTCCAGTATTGCCACGGCTTGGTTGCGGTTGTTGAACACAAATAATATGCCCAAAATGATAATTGCGGCGAGCAGCAGCGTTCCCACACCGCCGAAGGTTGTCCACGCCCACAGTGGCAATCCACGCACCGATAGTTTGGCGGGAGACGGCACGGCGACGGGCGTTGCTTTTGGCTTTGCCGCCGCGGCGACTTTTGGGTTTGGCGGGGCTGCGGGGCGGGGGGGTTCCGGTTCAATCGCCGGCGAAATTTCGGCTTGCGATGTTGCTACCGATTCGGCTGTTACCGGCGCGACGGGCGTGGTTGCGGCAATTTTTTCTTGCGCCGGAGTGAACACTTCTACCTGAAATTCCGCGTCCACCAATTCTTCGGTCTCATCAATAATGTCATCGTCTGCCAGTTCCACCACTTCAACATATTCTTCAAGGTCTGTTACATCAATAACATCTTCATCATCGTAAAGGGGTTCGTCAAAGTCGTCTTCATCTTCCCACGCCTCATCTTCATCGGCGGGAAGTTCTTCTTCGATTTCCTCTTCAAATTCTTCTTCGGCGACCGGTACGTCTGTGTCTTTATAGCGCATCCAGTTTTCGCCATCAAAATAATACCACACGCCTGCTTCCAATTCCTCTTCGGCTGGCGTGGGCTGCTGTTCGGTATCATCTTGATAGCGCAACCATTGTTCGCCATCGAAATAATACCATACATTCCCTTCGGTGGGGGTATCTACCGGCGGTTGCGATGAAGTTGGCTGCACGGATGGCATGGGGCGCGCCGGTTGCGCCGGTGCCTGCGGCGTGAACGCCACGGTGGGATCGGCGGCGGGTGGCGCAGGTTGAGGTGGCGCGGGTTGCACTGGCGGCGTTGGCGCCGGTTGGGGGGGGGCGGCTGTGGGAGGCTGCACCGGCGCGCTTTCCCGCGAAATCGGTGGTTCGGCGGGCGACGGCGGCACCGGTTGCGGCAGTGGTTGGGCTTGCAGATAGCTCGGCGTGGGTTGAATGGGTTGGAAGGGACCGGAGCCGGGATGCGGATACGATGGGGTGAGTGGTTCGGGGGCGGTGGGTGTCGGCGCGGGCGGCTCCGGCGTTTCTGCCAGATGCCAGCCGGTTTCATCATAGAAATACCATTGTCCCGATTTCGCGCCTTTTGCCCAGTACCGACCTTCATCATCTTGATAGTACTGGGTGTTATCGGTTTCGATTCCGGTATCCAGCGTGGCTGGGTCCGGTTCGGGGCGCTGCCACTGTTCTCCATCAAAATAATACCATTCGTTGGTGTCTTTACCCATCATCCAATAAACACCATTTTCATCCACAAACGGTAACGAATCGGCATCACGGGGGTCGGCTTGCGTCCACTCAGCGCCATCATAATAATACCATGCGCCGGTTTCCGCACCGATAACCCAATAACGCCCATAATCGTCTTGCGTTTGCAGGGCATCAATGGCGGCTTGAAATGCATCGGTGTCCATCTGTCCTTCGTCAAAAGCTTGGCGCAGTACAGCATATTGTTCTTCTATATGAGATATGTCTATCATATTTTGTGCTTTTCTGTGTACAAGCGCGACCTTTTGGTCGCATAAACAGAAAATTTTCCTCCGTAGAGTTTGCTACAAAAGAATATAGTACCGTTAATTGTAAAAATCGCAAATACCATGTTAGAAAAATAGGCAAAATAGCGGACAATGTAGACAAATAATGGGGTAATCGTTATTTCTTGCATCGAATATCGTCCAGAAAAGACAATTCCGCCAAGTGCTGGTATAATGGTGTGCGGTATGACGAACCGAAATTTCGCCGTGTCATACTTTTCAGCAGAAGGATGGTACGCCCTTGAAACACACATTGATAAAAATAGGTCTGGTCGCTGTGATATTATTGGCTATCGGCGTGACGGTATCACAGGAACAGACCCGGTTGCTCGCCTCCGCCGCCGAATATCGCGCGCCGGTAACGGCGGTGCCGGCAGTTACCGACCCGCTTCCCGCCCACAGTCGGCGGGTGGTGCTGGTAATTTTGAGCGGCTTGAGCGATACCTTCTGGACGGCTGACGAAATGCCGGTGCTGCGCCAATTGCAGGAAACCGGTGCGCACGCCACACTGATGGCAACCCCACCGACCTATCGATTGGCGGCATGGACGGCGCTCCTGTCTGGCGCGCCGCCCGCACTGACCGATGCGCCGCTGCTGGATGTGTCGGACACCGCGACACGGCAAACCGCCACCGATACCATCTTTGATGCCGCTGCCGCGCAATCGTTGACCACCGCGCTGGCGGGAAACACCCGTTGGACGGCGCTCATTCCGCCCGGTATGGTGGCGCGCACCGCATTTTTCGGTGGAGATGCCACCGCTATCGATGCGCAGGTGATGGCGGAAGTGGCACAGTGGGTGGATGACTCCGCTGTATCGCTGATTGTGGCGCAGTTCAGCCAAATTGATGCCGCCGCCAAAAACGGCACAGACGCAAAAGCATATCAAACCGCGCTGAAACAGGCGGACGCGCGGTTGGCGGAACTCCACCGCATCCTCGATTTGGATACCACCACCCTCATCGTCACCACCGATTATGGGCAGTTGGCACAGGGCGGGCACGGCGGTGCCGACCCGACAGTGGTATCGCTGCCGCTGGTGATGGTGGGACAGGGTGTCACCCCCGGCAAATACAGCTCGGTTGCCCAAACCGATGTCGCCTCTACCGTTGCCGCACTGCTGGGCACGCGGCTGCCCGCCGCTAATCAGGGACGCCCCCTACTGGAAATGCTGGCAATGCCCGATGCTGACCGGGCGGCGATATGGCGCACGCTGGCGCAGCAGCGCACCGCCTTTGTGGAACAATATGCCACGGCGCTCGGCGCATCTCACACCCCGTTAGAAAACCTGCCCAAACTGGATACGTTTTGGGCAGAGAAAAATTACGCGGGGGTGGCACAACTGGCTTCGCTGTTGGTGGTGCAAGCAGATGACAATTTGGCACAAATTCAACAGAGCAGCCAAACCACCGCCCGCAATATTCGGTTGGCGATGGCGCTGGTGGCAATAGCCGTACTGCTGGAAGTTGCTCGCTGGCGGCGTTCGCCGGTGTGGGTGGAAGCAATCTTGTCGGCGGCAGTGACGGTTTTCGGCTATCACATTTTGTACCGCCTGCTGAAAGAACCGTACTCGCTCAGCGCGGTGGATAGCCTACTTCTTTTCCGCCAGCAAATTGCATATTTAACCATCGCTGCGCTGGCGGCTGGCGTCGTGGTGATGGGCGTGCTGCTGCTACTGCGTCAGCCTGCCCGCTGGGACGAAATTTTGCAGGGGGGATATGAATTTGTGCTGTGGACTGCCATCGGTTTTGGGGCGGTGGCTCTGTGGGGATACTGGCAGGTGGGCGAAAACATCACCCGTTTTTTCCCCGATGTGTCCGTTTTCTTTCTGTATCTGGCTGGATTGTGGCAAACACAGTGGGCAATCGGGGCGGGGCTTTTCGCGCCCCTTTTTGTACTTTCATTGTCGGTTGGCGCGCGAAAATTGAGCGCGGGGCTTTTATCTGCCCAAAACCGATAATCTATAATTGATAGCGCTTTGTAGGGGTGCGCAGCAAGCGTGCCTCTACCCATCAAACCATTGGGAGACGAGCAATGAAAATCATTATCACCGGCGCAGATGGGCAGGTGGGGTCGGCACTGCAAAAGGCATTTGAAGAACATACGCTATTTTTAGCCGATTTGCCTGATTTTGATATTACCCGCCCTGAAATTGTGGGACGATTTGCGGCAGAAAAACCGGATTTAATTCTGCATCCCGCAGCGATGACCAATGTGGACGCATGCGCGCGTAATCCGCAACTGGCATATCAGGTGAATGCGTTCGGCACGCAGAATATGGCATTGGTTTCACTGCGCACCGGCGCACCGATGGTCTATATTTCGACCAATGAAGTGTTTGACGGAACGGCTGATGAACCGTATCACGAATTTGCCCCCACCAATCCCATCAATCCGTATGCCGTTTCAAAATTGGCGGGCGAGAAAATCGCGGCGCGATTGACGCAGAAACTGTATATTGTGCGCATTGCATGGGCTTTTGCCAAAGGAAGTAATATGTTCCCCCAAAAAATTATTCGTGCCGCAGATAAATATGGCGAACTGAAAGTTGTGACCGATGAAATCAGCTCGCCGACATACGTGCCCGATTTGGTGGCGGCACTGAAAAAATTGGTGGCGACTGACCATTTTGGGACATACCATTTAACCAACAGCGGAATTTGTTCGCGGTATGAATTTGCGCAAGAAATTTTGCGGGTGAGCGGGCGGGGCGATGTGCCGGTGCTGCCCATCACCAGTGAGGCGTTTGAGCGCGCGTCAACCCCGCCAAAATACGCCCCGTTGCAAAACAATTTCGCGGCGGCGCTGGGCATTACCATGCGTCCGTGGCAAGCGGCGCTGGCAGATTATTTTTCGGATTGAAGGGCGGCAGCCCAATCGGTGAGCGCCAGCGCAATATAGCCGCGCAGCGCCGCCAGCATATCGGTGATGACAATA
>CAYZQQ010000028.1:0-17673 GCA_964480075.1 uncultured Anaerolineaceae bacterium | reverse complement strand
ATGCGACCCCCACGCGGCGTATCTGCTGCTGCGCGGCATGAAAACACTTTCGCTGCGGGTGCATCGGCAAAATTGCACCGCGCAGCGGCTCGCAGAATTTTTGCAGGGACATCCCGCCGTAACTGCGGTGCATTATCCGTCATTGCCCACCCACCCCGACCATACCGTCGCCGCCGCACAGATGAGCGGGTTCGGCGGGGTGGTGAGTTTTGAACTCGATACCGATTTCGCGGGGGCAGGCGCATTCATTGACCGGCTGGAAATTCCGCTCATCGCGCCCAGTCTCGGTGGGGTGGAAAGTTTGGTGGAGCAGGTGGCGCTGGTCAGCTATTTTGAACTCTCCACCGGCGAACGTGCCGCCATCGGCATTTCTGACAGCTTGGTGCGGCTGGCGGTGGGCATCGAGGACGCGACCGACATCATCGCCGATGTGGCACAGGCGCTTGATGATATGTTCAACACCACCACCCTCACCACCGAAAACGGCTTTCTGGTGATGAGCCGCCTCGCATAAAAGTGAGAAAGTGTGCCGGTGTGAAAGTGGGGCTTGAAACTTGGGACTTGAAATATGATGCGTGATGACTTTGGATTTGAGACTTTGGATTTGAGACTTGAGACTGAAAACCTAAAACTTTGAACTTGCCCCCCTGCTACTTTGGGTTAAAATTGCCGTATGAAAATAACCGATGCGCTGTTGAAAAAAATTTATACTCATGCCACTGACACATACCCCCGTGAGTGTTTCGGCTTTTTGGTGGGAACGGTTGAAAATGGCGGCTGGGTGCGGCATGTGGTTCGCGGAACCAATTTGAACACCGACCGCACCGACCGGTTCGAAATGGATCCGCTGGAATTTGTCCAAACCGCCCGCGCCGCCGAAGATGACGGGTTTGACATTATCGGCTTGTACCACTCTCACCCCGATTGGACGCCCATCCCATCCCAGACCGATTTACTCTCTGAAGTGGAAGGCTTTTTTTATATGATAGTTTCCGTTTTTCGGGGGCAGCCGCTGAATACCGGCTTGTGGAAAATCGCGGATGACATCCCGCGCCGATTTGTGCCGCTGCCGCTGGAAATTGTGGATGACCGGGAGGTTTCGTATGACTGACGCGCTGGCACGGTATCACCGTCAAACCATCTTTCACGGCATTGGACGGGCGGGACAGGAAAAACTACTCGCGGCAAAAGTGGTTGTCATCGGCTGTGGCGCCACCGGCACTGCCATCGCCAACCATCTCGCCCGCGCCGGTATCGGTGAGCTGGTGGTGGTTGACCGTGATTTCATCGAGCTGAATAACTTGCAGCGGCAAATGTTGTTTGATGAGCATGATTTGGCTGCCGCTCTGCCGAAAGCCATCGCTGCCGAGCGAAAACTGCGCGCCATCAATTCCGAAATTACCGTCCGCGGCGTGGTGGCAGATGTGACCGCCGAAAATATCGAAGACCTGATTGACGGCGCAACGTTGGTAATGGACGGCTCCGACAATTTTGAAACCCGCTATCTGTTGAACGATGCTTGCGTTAAACACGGCATTCCGTGGATTTACACCGGCGCGGTGAGTGGGTACGGTATGAGCCAGACCATCATCCCCGGCGAAACGCCCTGCCTGCGCTGCGTTTTCCCCGATGTGCCGCCGCCCGGCATTTCGCCCACCTGCGACACGGCGGGGGTGGTGGGTCCCGTCGTCGGCACGGTTGCCGGTATCAGCGCCACCGAAGCCATTAAATTGCTGGTGGGTAACGGCGAACTGAATCGCGGCATCATCCACGTGGATTTGTGGGACATCAGTCTGGAACAATTCCCCACCGGCGCACCGCGCCCTGAATGTCCCGCGTGTGGGCACGGGCAGTATCAATTTTTGGATGATGGATCGGCAGGGACGGCGTTTTCTCTGTGTGGGCGAAACGCCGTGCAAATTCGGGTTCATCAACATGGGGAAAAATTCCCGCTGGCTGCCATCGCCGCGCAGGTGGAAAAATCCGCCGTCATCACCGCCCGCAACGATTTTCTGGTGCGGTTTTCCGTGCCGCCGCAGTATGAAATAACCCTCTTCGCCGACGGGCGTGCCATCATCAAAGGCACGGATAAAGAATCGGTGGCGCGGGGACTCTATGCAAAATACATTGGAGCATAATAGAACACAGATGCCGCGGATGAAACGGATTTTCACTGATTTGAAAAAATATACTCGACAGCGTCGTAATTTAACATTCCATCCGTAGGGCGACCCTTGGGGCGCCCGAAAAATGTGGCGCGGGTGTGTCGGGTATACCATCGTTGTTTCAACTGTTATTCCCGCGAAAGCGGGAATCCATAACCTTCGCTGTGGATACCGGATAATTTCCTTCGGAAATTTCCGGTATGACATAAAAATCCGTTTTATCCGTAAAATCTGTGTGCTATTTTTATCAGCAGGAGCAAAAACGATGAAAATCACCATGAAATTCGGCGGCACGTCCGTCGGGTCAGTTGCTGCGCTGAAAAATGTGGTGCAGATTGTTCAATCTGCCAAAAATGACGGACACCAACCTGTGCTGATTGTCTCTGCAATGAGCGGCGTGACCAATTTGTTGATTGATGCCGCGCATGCCGCCGAAGCGGGCGATGAACGCGCCGCACAGCAGGCACGGCTGGAAATTGAGAAAAAACACGCCGAAACCACCCGCGAATTTCTGGGCGATTCGGCGGAGCGGAATACCGTGTTGGCGGAAATCCGCCGCTTGCTGGACGAATTTGAAACCCTGTGCCACGGTATCCGCGTGCTGGGTGAATTGACGCCGCGCGCGCTGGACGTTATCAGTGGATTGGGCGAGCGGATGAACGCGCCGCAAGTTGCCGCCATTTTGCGGACGAACGGACTGCCCGCAGTGGCAGTCGATGCGCGGCAACTCATTGTTACCGATGGGCGACACGGGGCGGCAACACCCGTTATTGATGCGACTGCGGAAAATACGCAAGCAGTGTTGAATCCATTACTGGCGGCGGGGAAAATCCCCGTTATCACCGGTTTTGTGGCTGCAACCGCCACCGGCGTGCCGACCACACTGGGGCGCGGTGGCAGCGATTACAGCGCCACCATCATCGGGCGCGCCATTGCCGCCGATGAAATTTGGATTTGGAGCGATGTCAACGGGGTGATGACCACCGACCCGCGCATTGTGCCGGATGCGCGCTCAATTCGACATCTTTCGTATGTTGAAGTGGGCGAACTGGCATATTTTGGCGCGAAAGTGTTGCACCCGCGCGCCATCCGTCCCGCCCGGCAGGCAAACATCCCCGTGCGCATGCTGAATACTTTTAACCCGTCACATCCTGGTACGCTGATTGACGGGTACATTGAAACAAACGGGCGCGCCGTGAAAGCAATTACCGCCATCAAAGATATGAGCATCATCACCATTGCGGGAACAGGTATGATGGGCATTCCCGGCGTGGCGGGGCGCACATTTTCGGCAGTGGCGCGCACGGGAACCAGTGTGCTGATGATTAGCCAAGCCTCTTCCGAGCAATCCATCTGTTTTATGGTGAAGACCGCCGAATCGCCGACGGTAATTGCTGCGCTGGAAGAAGAGTTGGCGCGGGAATTGGAACGCCGCGATTTGGATGAAATTTCGGTGCAGGATGAAACCGTCATTCTGGCGGTGGTCGGCGCAGGGATGAAAGGGACGCCGGGCATCAGCGCGAAAGTGTTCGGCGCGCTGGGCAAAGCCGCTATCAATATTATTGCTATTGCGCAAGGTAGCAGCGAATACAATATTTCGCTGGTGGTGGCACAAGGCGACGCAAACACCGCCGTGCGACTCATCCATGATGAATTTGGTATGGGACGGGAAATAGCGGGGTAGCCCTGCGCAAACCGTGGGGAGAAAAGTAATCCGTTTCGGGCAAAGTTTTGACAGGATTTACAGGATTTTATTTCAGAAAATTTTACGGATGTCATTCCCGCGAAAGCGGGAATCCATCAGTTTCTACTGTGGGTACCGGATATTTCCCTGCGGGGAATTCCGGTATGACATTTAAAATCCGTGAAAGTTACGAAAATTTGTGGTTAAATTCCAGCCACCCCCCCCCCTGAATTCCGGTTGAACCTATTCAATTAGTTCGTAGGGTAATCGTTGTATTTTCCGGTTGATTTTCTGCGGGGGGCAGTGTTATAATGAGTGTGGTCTTCCCGTGGCATTTGTGCAACCGATGGCGCGATTGTAAAATATATCGTTAGGGGTGTTGACGTTTGTCGATTTCTCACCCTGAGTAGCCCGCAGGGCGTATCGAAGGGCATTTTCCCCACAAAAAAAGAAATGTCCACTCGCCCTAATGTTATCGGTGTGCAACGTTTGTCGCTTTTGCACGTATAGATTTTGTGCGGCAAAAGCCAAACTATCAAACGTGGGAACACATATTTATGAAACGAAAATCTCCAATTGCAGCAATTGGGTTGGCAACGGGGGCTGTCGCGCTGGAAACAGCGATGCCCGCCCTGCAAAAAATGATGCTGGCGCTGAACGTCACGTTAAACACCGCCGCCAATTCGCTGTCCATTCAGTTGAATAACCTGCTGGCAACGCCGACTTCCGCCACGCTGTTGCCCACCCTGCAACGGGTTGCCGAAAACGGCTATTACCACCTGACCGCCACCAATTTGTGGAATTACGCCATTATTTTGACTGCCGTCATTTTGGAAGGTCCCATCGCCACCATGCTCGGTGGGGTGTGGGCTTCGATGGGGCGGGTGAACTTCTGGGCAATCCTGATGGTGTCGATGGTTGCCGGGATGACGGCGGATAGTTTTTGGTATTTTCTGGGCTATTTCGGGCGCGAACAGGTCATTCAGCGCTGGGGACATTTCCTGAAAATTGATTTGGACACCATCAACAAAATTGAAGCCGTGCTGTTCGGTTCAGATAGCCGCCGGGTGATATTCACCTCAAAACTGACCAGTGCGCTGATTATCCCCACGCTGGTGGCGGCGGGTATCACCGAAATGGGTTGGCGGCGAGTGATGCGCACGATGATGTCCGCTCAATTTCTGTGGTCACTGGGAATGACATCCATCGGGTTCATTGCTGCCGATTCTTTTATCCGTTTCAGCCACGATTTTCAACACTGGGGCTGGGTGCTCGGCGCAACTGTGGCGACGCTGTACATTGGGCGCATCGTCTATCGCTGGCGAAAAACACAATCGAGTATTTGATGCAACTTCAATCTCCCGAATTTATCCAATTATATAACCGCGATCAGCGGTTTGACATCATTTACCCTGACGCGCGTCGGGAAGTTGCCGGTGTAGTGGTGCGTCATATCAGCACCCTGTCGCAGAACAGCAGTTTTGTGCTGTATTCCGAATTGGATGAAATGACGGCGGATGCCGAAATTGAGCGGCAAATCGCGTTCTTCGAGTCTGTCGGGCACAGTTTTGAATGGAAGGTGTTCAGTTTCGATACGCCCGCAGATATGCGGGAACGATTAGCGGCTCACGGGTTTACCGTTGATGAAGAAGAGCGCATTCTGGTATTGGATTTGGCGCACGTCCCGGCGGTATTGTTTGAGCTGCCACGATACACCGTAAAAAAAATCACCACTCTCACCGAATTGGAAGATGCATTCGTTGTTGAGCGGCAGGTGTGGGCGCACAAAGAAACGCGCATGAGAGATTATTTACAGGCGGAGCTGAAGAATTATCCACAGCAGACCAGTATGTATGTGGTTTATGTGGATGGCGTCCCGGCGGCATCGGGTCGGGTTTATTTTCCGGAAAACAGCCAATTTGCCAGCCTGTGGGGCGGCTCAACCGTCCCCGAATACCGGCGGCGCGGTGTGTATACGGCGTTGCTATCGGTACGATTGCAAGAAGCGCAGGCGCGGGGTAAACCATATCTCACGGTGGATGCCAGCCCGATGAGCCGCCCGATTTTGGAGAAATTCGGCTTTCAAGCTATCGGGTCGGCGTGGGCGTGTGAGTGGCAAGTTGAGCCAATATAAAAAATCGCCGTGGAGAGTGTTTTCCACGGCGATTTTTGCATTTTAGACTATTCTTCCTCTTTTGGCTGGGGGTATGCCGGCACGGTGAGCACTCGACTGCCGCGTCCATCATCTGCCACAATGCGCCAAGACGGCAGCCACGCCAGCGCCACCAATTGCACGTTCACATCGGTGCGGCGGGGAGAAATTTCATCGGTGGTCAGGTCGTTCAGTGCATCCACCCAGCGGTTGGTAATTTCATCGGTGGCATCTTTCAGTTCCGCTTCCAAATCAGTTTTTTGAGTTTCTATATCGTCAATTTCATCTTTCGTCTCTTCAATATCCATTTTTGCTTTTGATGTGAGCCGCCGTTTGGTGCTGGCTCGGCTGAGGGCGCGGGTACTGCGCCGCCCCATCACAAAGCCCAATACACTTTCCCCAATCCCAACCACCTCTTCGCGTTTGCGGGCGCCGAATTCCGCCTCGTCATCCGCCAACTCTCGATTTTTGCGACGCAGACGCTCTTCCAGACGGTCAATTTTGGTGGCGTATTTTGCTTCGAGTTTATCCACCTCGGCATCGCGACGCTCACGAGCGGCTTGCTGCAATCGAATCTTAAATGCGCGTAGGGTTTCATCCGGTTGCTGAAACAATTTCAGTTCTTCATGCGCGGTGATTTTCAGCCGTTGATTGTAATATAGCCAATCCGACAAATCTTTGCTGATACGCTTCAACTCGCGGGCGCTGTTGGCGCTTTCCGGCACGGGAGCGAAAAATGGTCCCTGTTCTGGACTGACGCGCTCCGCTCCGCTGGCGAGGTCACGCAGGGTGAGTGGCAATTGTTCCGCGTTTTCCCAATCGGTGGCGCGAATGCCATCGGGGGCGGGAGCCACCAGCACCGTGTCTGTTTGCTTGTCAATTTTGCGGCGGCGGTATACGAACCGCACGCTTGCTCCGCCAACCAGCGCCGGTTCGTATACCAACTGGGTGGTTTTCACATCCAAAGACTGTCCCGAATTTTGTGCCGCTGCGCGGATAGCGGTTTGCTCGCTCTGTTCTACCGGCAAAAAAACCTGCTGCACGGATGGGTCAAGCGTGGGGGACGTGACACTAAATCCCGGCGGGGTGGTGTCGGCGGAAGAAGCTTGGGCAGTTTTGGCGGAGGTGACGGTGGTTGGCGCGGCAGATGCAGCAACACCACTCGGTGCGGCGGTGATGGCTTTTTTGCGGCTTGCCATCAATTTCGATACCTGCGGGCGGGTTAGGGGTCCGCGCAGGTAGCTCATTACCCAGCGTGTGTGCATCACTACCGGACGGTTCTCGTGTACATTGTGCATCAAAAATACACGACTGCCCAACCCGGTGATGAGTTCATCATAATCAACTTTTTCTTCGCCCCCCGCCTCGGCGATGGCGCCCTTTAAGCCCTGCAGCACTCGGTCTTTGTCGCGTTCCGCTTGCAATTTGCCGATGAACCACGTACCGGCATTGGTCAATCCTTTGTAATCAATGTCAATGGGGTTTTGGCTGACCAGCACACAGCCCAGCCCAAACGCGCGCGCTTGTTTCAGCAACGTGAGCAGCGGGCGTTTGGATGGCGGCTCGGCGGTGGGGGGGAAAAATCCAAAAAGTTCGTCAAAATACAAAATGGCGCGCAGGCTGGTGGTACCGGTTTGACGGCGCATCCACGTGACCACGTTTTCCAGCAGCAGCGTTACAAAAAACATTCGCTCGCTGTCGGACAGATGAGCAATGTAAAAGATATTGTGGCGCGGTTTGCCGTCGCTGTTGTACAGTAGTTTGTCTACATCCAGCGCTTCACCCATTAGCCAGTTTTCAAAGCTGGGCGCGGCGACCAAATTGTTAAATGCCATCGCCAGCTCAAAACGGTCTTTTTGCGGGTAGAAAGTATCCACATCGAATACGCCGATTTGCCGCACGGGCGGATTCTGGATGGAGAGAATCAATTTCGTCAAATCCAAATCTTCATTCTTCTTCCAAAAAAACTCGAAAATAGTTGCCAGCAGAATCGCTTCGCGGCTGCGGATGGGGTCGGCTTTGATGCCCACCAATCCCAGCAGCGCCATAACCGTGCCGTTGATGCGCTCGCGGATAGCCTCGGTATGCGCGGAAAAATTAAGTTGCGGCGCAGCGAGACTGCCCAAAATGTTGATGGGGATGCCTGCATCAGAGCCGGGGGTGTAAATATTGAATTCGCCCGATTGATTGAGTCTCCGAATGCGGTCAGGAGTGATGCCCCAATCGGCTTGTCCATTGCGCCATAATTTGGCGGTTGCGGCGGCATATTCGGGGATGGATTTCCCTTTGCGCCGCGCGTCATCGGGGTTAATCCACGGTTCAAAGTCTTCCGGGCGTAGGTCGGGAAATTGCAGCAGCAGGTTGGTCATATCCCCTTTCGGGTCGATGATGAGCGTGGGGACATTATCGAGTGCCGCTTCTTCCAGCAACCCGATGCACAGCCCTGTTTTGCCGCTGCCGGTCATACCGACGCACACGGCATGGGTGGTTAAGTCGCGGGCATCGTAATTAACGGGGGTATCGGTGCGTTTATTTGTTTTCAAATTAAAGGTGGAGCCGAGAAAAAATGACCCCAGCCGTTCTGGTGGCGCTTGCATAAAAAAACCTCCGTGATATATTTGCAGATGCCGATGTTATTCACATTTCAGTATAGCACATCCAACCGAATGGTCAAACAAAAAGCGGGGCAAAATTTACCACAACGGGTGGTGTCTGCTACAATTGCAGGTGAATGATACATTGAGACAGCCACCGGAAAAACAGTGAAAAGACGCGCAACGTTTAACCCCAATCGATACCGAAAATTAGTGTGGTTTTTTGCGACCATTTTTGTGCATGTAATTTGGTGGGATTTGTTGCTGCGCAAACTTCCTTTCGTTAAAAATTATGTGCGTTCTTCTGCCACCGAACGCTGGCGAAAAATCGCGCGGCGCTTCCGTGATGTGGCAATTGATATGGGCGGAGTGCTCATCAAATTGGGGCAATTTCTCAGCATTCGGGTGGATGTGTTGCCGGTAGAAATCACCGGCGAGTTGGCGGGTTTGCAAGATGAAGTTCCCCCCGTCGATTTGAAAAGTGTGCTGAAACTCATATCGCAAGAGTTTGGCCGCCCGGCAGATGCGGTGTTTGCCGCATTCAGCCCCGAACCGCTGGCGGCGGCGTCGCTGGCACAGACACACACGGCTACCCTGCAGGATGGTCAGCAGGTGGTGGTAAAAGTGCAGCGTCCCGGAATTGAGGTGCTGGTAGCAACAGACCTTGCCGCTATTAGCGTGGCGCTGCGCTGGCTAAAGTTATATCCCCGTGTCAGTCGGCGCGTAAATTTAAGTTGGCTGGCAGAAGAATTTACCACCGTCACCAATCGTGAACTTGATTTTGTGGCGGAAGGACACAATGCGGAACAATTTGCCGAAGATTTTGCCGATGACCCCGGCGTGTACATCCCCGATGTGTATTGGGAATATAGCACCCGGCGCGTGCTGACGATGGAAAATGTGGCGTTTATCCGTATGGCGGATTTGTCGGCAATTGAAGCGGCGGGCATATCGCGCCCGGCAGTTGCCCAAAAATTGTACGGCACCTATATGCGCCAAATTTTTGTCACCCATTTTGTGCATGCCGACCCGCATCCCGGCAATTTGTTTGTTCGCCCGTTACCCCCGTCTTCGGACGCGGCGGATACCGACCCCACCCCATTCCAAATTGTGTTTGTCGATTTTGGTATGGTGGCGGCAATTCCCAAACGTCTGCGTTCTGCTTTGCGAGACTTTGCCATCGGCGTGGGAACGCGTAACGTGGCGCGCATCATTCAATCTTATATTGAAGCGGATACGCTTTTGCCGGGCGCGGACATCAAACGGCTGGAAGAGGCGCATCAAATGATATTCGACCGGTTTTGGGGTGCCGGTATGAGTGAGCTGCGTGATATGGCACTCAACGACGCGCCATATCTATTGGAAGAATATCGCGATTTAATTTACGAATCGCCTTTCCAATTTCAGGTGGATATGCTGTTTGTGGTGCGTTCTGTCGGGTTGTTATCGGGGATGGCAACCAACCTCGACCCGGATTTTGACCCGTGGTCGGAGACAATTCCTTTTGCCGAAACATTTGCCCGCGAAGAGCTTCGGCGGGATTGGGGCGACTGGAAACAGCAACTCGCTGTGTTGGGGCGCATTTCAATTGACCTCCTGCCGAAAATTGATAAAGTACTCTCAAAGGCGGAGCGGGGGTTGTTATCGTTTGAAACCTCGTTTGCGCCCGATGCGCGGCGGTCAATGGGGCGCATTGAGCATCAGATACAGCGACTCACATGGTCGGTAGTAACAGTGGGAATGCTGATTTCGGGAGTTGTGTTGCGTGTTACCGAAGGGATGAACGCGCTCAACAGCGGTTTGCTGGTGGCAGCAGGCATCATTTTTGTGTGGAAAGTAATACGCTGACGCTTGCCCAAAAACATATTTCGGCATACAATTATTTGTCACCCAATTACATGGATGGCTCTTTGGGGTCTTCAGGAATTCACGGAATTTCCCCGAAATGAATTTCAGGGCTAATAGCCCAAGCCGACTTAAAGTCGGCTTAAGTTATGAGCCTGAACTTTAGTTCAAGGCAAAGGGACGGCGAATTTGCCACATCCCTTGAAATCCTAAAGAGTCACTTTTTTTAGCGGCACAACCGGATATGTGATGCGAGTGATGATGTTTGCTCGCGGTTTTTGGAACGAGCATAGTTAGCAGGTGAAAATATTATGGGATTATTGGACGCGTTGGGTACTAAAAAAGAAGACAAATTTGTGAGTTTGCTGATTGAACAATCGGAAGTGACCGTCGAAGGACTTAAACTGCTGGAAACGTGCATTTTGCAACCCAACGAAGATAGCATCGACCAGATTCGCGCCAAAGAATATGAGGCGGACGAAATTCGGCGGATATTGATTGATGAATTGCACAACACGTTTGTTACCCCGTTTGACCGCGAAGATATTTTTAATTTGTCGCTAAATATTGACGATATGCTGGATTACGCACTGACCACCATTCGAGAGATGGAATTGCTGGATGTGCAGGCAGATGAACATTTAATCCAAATGGTGATGCTGATTCGGCAAGAGGCAGAAGAGCTGACCATGGCAATGCATCGGCTGGTGGCAAATCCGCGCGTGGCGGGGCAACATGCTCAGCGCGCCAAAAAGCTGGAAAGCGAAGTGGAAGATATGTATCGCAAAGCCATCGCCGAATTGTTTACCAAAGCAAAAGACTTTAAACCGTTGATGATGATGCTTCGGCGGCGCGAGGTGTATCGCCATGTGGCAAATATGTCCGATAAAGCCAATGCCGCTGCCGATGTCTTTGGTATGGTGGTGATGAAACTGACGTAACGTTACTTTTTCACGGCGACGATCATATCATCAATACAGGTAAATTTTACGCGCGGGCGACCTTGAGTTTGCCCGTATTCTTTTTCCAGCGCATCTAATTTTTGCCAATCGGCGTATGAAAAGAAGCGGGGTTGCCGGGCGGCAATGAATGCGCGTGCTGCATCTGCCGACGGTTCCACCGGCGAAAGATACATCCCGTTTTGCAGGTCATCTATCATCGCGTGGACGGTTTCGGCGGCATCCGGTTTGTTTGTACCCACAATACCCGAGGGTCCCCGTTTTATCCAGCCCGCTGTATATGCGCCGACAACCGGTTGCCCACTGTCCGAGTCTAGCACCCGCCCATCTTCGTTGGGGATAATACCCCACTGTTCGTGAAATGGAACGCCCGGCAACGGAACCCCACGGTATCCAATTGAGCGGAAAACCAACCCCACCGGCAAATCTTCAAACTCGCCCGTCGGTTCGGGGCGCACGGTGCCACTTGAGGTAACGCGGAGGCTATTTTTCACGATACGCATTGTCCGCATCGTGCCCGTGCCATTGTCCAACAATTCTACGGGGGATGCCAGAAAACGGAAGATAATTTTTTTGGATGTTTTTATGGTGTGCGTCGCATGGGCATACGATTGCAAAATATCAATTTTGCGCCGCGTTTGCCCGTCCAGCGCCACCATTTTACGGCTAAAATCATCCAGCGCCAACTCTTGCGGCAGCATTATTGTAGTGGCATCGGTCAGCAATCCGAGTTCTTTCAACTCCGGAATAGTAAATGCCGCTTGCGCGGGTCCCCGCCTGCCCAAAATATAAATTTCCCGGATGTTGCTCCGGCTCAACGCTGCCAGCGCATGGTCGGCAATATCTGTGACACCCAACTCGGCGGGAGTTTTTGCCAGCATTCGCGCTACATCCATCGCCACGTTGCCCACCCCGATGATTGCCGCCCGCTCCTGCGACAGGTCAAATTTTAGGGAGCGAAAATCGGGGTGTCCGTTCAGCCATGCCACAAATTCAGTGGCGGAATGACTGCCGCGCAGGTCTTCACCGGGAATACCGAGTTTGCGTGCGCTGGCAGTCCCCACCGTGTACACAAGTTGATGATAATGGCGTTGCAGGTCTTCTACCGTGATATGCTCACCAAACTGCACATTGCCATAATACCGAAAATTAGGATGTTGAGCGGTACGGTCGAACACCCTGGTGACGGCTTTAATCTTTTGATGGTCGGGCGCGACCCCGGCGCGAACCAGCCCAAAAGGAGTGGGCAGACGGTCGAACATGTCGATTTCAATGGTTAAATCTTTGTGTTTGAAAAGGTGGGCTGCAGTAAAAAAACCGGCGGGACCCGCACCGATAATCGCCACGCGCAGAGGATGGTCAGTAGAAAAACCCGGGTGTGTCATAGCTTGGTTCTCTCCCTAAAAGCGATGTTTTTTGGATGATAATGGTCTGATTATAGCATGGCATCAGCAATCAATAAAGATGCTGTACATATGATTATGTGGTATAATGCTCGCCGATAATTCAAGGGTGGAGAAATGGTATGAGCAATAGATTTTTGACGCGGTTGGACGCAGAACCCTTACTGGGTGATGGAGCGATGGGGACAATGCTGTACAGTCACGGTGCGCCGAGCGGGCATCCATTTGACGAATTGAATCTCACGCATCCGGAACTGGTGGCGGACGTGCATCGCAGGTACGTGCAAGCGGGGTCGGATATTATTGAATCCAATACTTTCGGCGCGAATCGGGTGAAATTGGCGAAATATAATCTGGTAGACCGGGTGGCGGACATCAATCACGCCGGGGTGGCAATTGCCCGCCGGGTGGTAGAAAATGCCGGACACGAAGTGTTTGTCGCCGGTTCAATTGGTCCACTAGGCGGACATTTAGCGCCGTTGGGTCGACTGCATCCGGAAGATGCGGCGGCGGCATTCGATGAGCAAATTCGGGCGCTGCTCGATGCACAGGTGGATCTGCTCATTTTTGAGACGTTCGGCGACATCCATGAGTTGGAAATTGCGCTCAAAACTGCGCACGCCGTCAATAATGAAATTCCCATTGTGGCGCAAGTGACCTTTACCAACGATGGCGTCACCCCACTGGGCGATGCACCGGCACAAGTTGCCGAAACATTGAGCAATTTAAGGGCGGATGTGATCGGCGTGAATTGCTCGGTAGGACCGGCGCGGGTGTTGCGCAGTATCAACCTTATGGCAAAAAACTTGCCGGAAGGAACACGATTGTCGGCACAACCCAATGCGGGCTGGCCCCAGCGTATCGGCGGGCGACTGCTGTACCCTGCCACCCCCGATTATTTTGGCGATTATGCCGCCACTTTCGCCAGAGCGGGAGTGTCGCTCATTGGCGGGTGTTGCGGCACAACCGAAGCGCACATCGCGCAAATGCGGCATGCGCTGGATAATGTGCCGCTGACACTCCCTGCCTCGGCGACCCGGTACATAAAAGTTGTGGAGCCGGAGCCCCTCAAAGATGCCGTAAACCCCACGGGGCTGGCGCAGAAACTTGCCGCAGGAGAGTTTGTCACCAGCGTAGAAATTCACCCGCCTAAGGGCGCATCGGTGGCGAAAGTGTTGGCGGCGGCGAGCACGCTCAAAGATGCCGGTGCATCGGTGCTCAACGTGGCGGATAGCCCGGTGGCGCAAATGAAAATGAGCCCGTGGGCGGTGTGCCATCTCATCCAAACCGAAGTTGAGTTGGAAACCGTGCTGAATTTCCCCACCCGGGGGCGCAATCTGTTGCGCATTCAGGGTGATTTGCTGGCGGCGCACGCACTCAATATTCGCAACTTGTTTGTGGTTATGGGCGACCCGACCACCATCGGCGATTATCCGGAAGCGTTCAATCATCACGATGTGGTGTCGTCGGGATTGATAAAACTGGTAAAACACGGCTTTAACACGGGTGTGGATTATGCCGGAAAACCAATTTCGCAGCCCACTAATTTTTTGGTCGGCGGGGCGCTCAATTTAACTCCGCGCAATCTGCAAAAAGAAATCAACCTGCTGAAAAAGAAGATTGATAATGGCGTGGACTTTGTGATGACCCAGCCCATTTTTACGCCGGAACCGTTGTATCAGTTTAAACAGGCGTATGAATCGGAATATGGGACATTGCGATTGCCCATCATTGTGAGTCTGTTGCCCCTGTATACTGCCCGGCACGCGCGGTTTTTGCACAACGAAGTGCCCGGTATTGTTATTCCGCAGCCGATGCAGGAACGAATGGCGCGCGCCGGTGACCATGAGGCGCAGGAAGGGCTGGCGATGGCGCGAGAGTTGATGTCGGTGATAAAGAAAGATATTGCGGGGATTTATATTATGCCGCCGTTTAAAAAATATAACCTCGCGGCAGAACTGATTGAAACGGTGGTTCGGCTGTGATTTGTGTAAAAACCGTAAAATGCCCCGTCAATTGACGGGGCATTTTGGATAATGTTACAATAGCTTTGAATAAATGGGTAGTAATAATCGAAAAACCTTGTTGGTATCAGCCGCCCAAGCCGCTGATGACACCACTGAATACATTACCGATGACCGGACCGAGAATGACCAAAATGGCAATCACGACGATGGCGACCAGCACGAGGATCAGAGCGTATTCTACCAAGCCTTGACCTTCTTCACGCGGAAGAAATAACATAGTTTTGTCTCCTTTCATTAAGATTTTTATAACTACTTACTTAAGTATATTTTAGCACACGAATGGCAGTGCCTCAATAGTACCAAGGGACTAGTCACCGTGAATAATTATTTACGGTAGCGTTGGATTCAGCGATTCCGTAACATTATCAAGTTTCAGCGACACCATGCGCGAGACACCATCGTTCCCCATTGAGATACCGTATACCGTGTCAGAAATTTCAATTGTTTTGCGGTTGTGGGTAATGACGATAAATTGAATGTCGTGGCTCAAATTGGTGATGGCACGGCGAAAGCGGTCTACGTTTGCTTCATCAAGCATCGCGTCCACTTCATCAAATACGCAATACGGCGTGGGGCTGGTTTTTAACAATGCGAAAATTAGCGCTTGTGCTGTCAATGAACGTTCACCGCCGGAGAGCAGTTCTAAATTCTGCGAACGCTTTCCGGGGGGGCGGGCGATAATTTCCACACCGGTGTGAGTGATGTCGTCCGGGTCGGTCAAATTCAGTTGCGCTTCGCCACCGCCGAATAGAATCTTAAAATAATTTTGAAACTCTATGGCTACCGCATCAAACGTTTTGGTAAACGCTTCTTCAATGATGACATCCAATTCTTTGATAATTTCCTTCAAATCGTTGGATGCTTTCTCTAAATCATCCATTTGCGTTGCCAAAAAATCATATCGGTCTTGGAGTTCGCGGTACTCGGTGGGTGCATCAAAATTAATGTGCCCCAGTTGCCGCAGTTGCACCTTCAACCGTCGAATATCGTTTTCAATGCCCTCCGGCACACTTTCTACCACCGGCAAATCGGTGACGACCGCATCCAGGGGTAACACCGGCTGCCCCACTTGCTCGGCGGATAAATCAAACTGCACCAACCCGAAATCATCTTCAATTTGGCGGCGCAGGGCATCCATATCATCCTGCCGGCGCGCCAATTCCAGCGAAAAATGATGGTGTTCGGTTTCGGCGCGACGCAACTTTTCTCTCTGTTGCGCTTCGGCGGTTTCTTGCGCGATTTGTTCGGCTTCCAGCTTTGTCAGCAGCGCCTCTGCGGGTTCAATTTGGTCGGTGAAGGTTTTGATGGAGTCCATTAAAGTCGCGTGTTCCTGCTGTTGCGTTTCCAGCCGAGTGAGCAGGGCGGCGCGCTGGTCTGCCAGTGATGTGACACGGTTTTGACGACTTTTATGCTGCGATTGCAGTTGGTTGAGTGACTGGGTATAGTTTCGCAGCAATGCTTGCTGGTTCTGCCGTTTTTCACGGATGAGCGCCAGTTCTGATTGCGCCTGATTGAGCGTGGCTTGCAGCGCTTCGGCAGACAGGTTTGCCAGTTGTTCGGTGAGAGAGGCTTCGGCAGTTTCCGCACGGATTTTTCCCGCTGCGAGCGTCTCCAATTCAACGCGCAGGTCGGTTTCGCGCCCGGAATTTCCGGCGAGTTCCGCATCGGCTTGTGCCAGCAAATCGGTGCGCCAGTGAATTTGATTTTCCAAATCCGATAATGTCTTTTCGTGTGCGGAAACGTCTTTTTGAACCAAAGTTTGCCGTCGAACCAACGATGCCTGCTGTTGCGCACGGTCTTTCAATTGTGCTGACAGTGTTTCTTTCGCGGTATCGTTTTCCGCCAGTTGGTGATTCAGGGTTGCTATATCGGCGGTGACCCGTGCGATTTGTTCCGGTAATTCCCGCCATTCGCGTTCGCGGGCTAAAATGCCTCCCTGCTGTTTTCCGTTTGAATTTCCCCCGGTGACTGAACCGCCGGAGCGCGCAATTTCACCGCCGCGAGTGACAATCTGAAAATTCCCGTCCAATTTATCAAAAGCGCGACGTGTGGCAGGCAGGGTAGTGGTCACCAGCAACCGGTTGAGCAAACTTTCAATGGCGGCGCGATTGTCCTCCTCAAAGGTGACCAAATCGACCGCCAGCCCAATGACGCCGTCAAGGCTGGGCACAGTCAGCCGTTTTGGGGGACGGACGCGGTCGAGGGGTAAAAAGGTGGCGCGTCCGGCGCGTGTCTTTTTTAGATGTTCGATGGCGGCTTCGGCATCATCCCAACGGTTGACCACCACATTTTGCAATTTGCCACCGAGCGCCATTTCCAGTGCGGTTTCCAATTCGGCGGGAACATGCAGCAATTGCGCCACAGTGCCGCGAATGCCCGGCAGCGAGGCTTGCTGTAAAATTGCTTTTACGCCCTGAAAATATCCCGACAATTCGCCGCGTAATTTTCCCAGCAAATCTTGACGCGCTTGCAGCGATGCCATCTCTTTTTCTTTTTCCGTCAGGCTCGCCGATACAGTTTTTGCCTGCTCTTGCAGAGATTGAAGCTGCTGGCGCAGACCGGCTTCTTGCTGCAAAAGATTGGCGAGCGCGGTTTGTATCTCTGTCAACTGTGATTGTGCGGTTTGCAGAGTTTGCGCCGCGTTTGCTTTTTGGGCGGTCAACTCGGTGATGGCATGTTGTTGAGCGTCTTTTTGGGTTTGCAGTTCTGTTTTTCGTTCTGCCAGTTGCGCCAGCCGTGATTGCCGGTCGGTGATGGCGTGCGCGGCGCGTTCAACTGCGCGGTGGGCTTCGGTTTGCTGATGGCGCAGGGTTTGCCGTTCTTGTTGGTGCGTGCTGAGATTCT
>CAYZQQ010000027.1:0-17770 GCA_964480075.1 uncultured Anaerolineaceae bacterium | reverse complement strand
AATTGATTTAGACCCTCAGCAAACGTTGAGTTTGAGCTATTTGGGCGTGGGTGCAGCCCCGGTACCTTTGTCGCGAGTGTTGATGGAAGATGGGTTTATTGATAATGCGATATTACGCACCAAATATCAAAACTTATTTGCGATACCGGCAGATCATAATTTAAAGATGATTAAAGATGGACAAGTTCAAATTGAAGGGGGAGAGCTTCGTTTGCGAAGCAGTTTAAGTAAATCTTCCGGTAGCAAACGGGTGACTATCCGCGATTTTTTTGATTGGGTGTTAATTGATTGTCCACCCAGTTTGGATAGGTTAACCATGAACGCACTCGTGGCTGCGGATATGGTTCTTATCCCTGTTGACCCGGGCGCCGGTGGACGAACGGCATTGGCGGATACCATCAAATATATTTCCGCTGCGCAAAAATGGTATAACCCCACGTTAAAAATAATTGGATTGTTGATAAACAATATTAATCGGCAAACAATTTACGATCAAACCACGGAGCAGGCGGTACGAAAGTTGTACAAAGGACAGGTGTTTAAGGCGGTGATACCGTCTTCGGTGCGTATCCGCGAATCGGCAGAACTGCAAACACCGGCTGTGTTTTGTCGAGGTCCGGAATATAAACAGTATGCCGCAGTGTATCGATACATGTGCGAAGAATTTTTGGCACGAACGGGAGAGAGCCATGGCGCGACGCAAAATTAATTTGCAAAACCTCGGCGCATCGAGTCCCAGTGAAAAAATTGACGACCTTGTGCGCGGGTTGGGAACAACGGATTTAGGTTTTACGCCAACCGATCAAGTGATTTACGAAGTCGATTTGACGAAAATTTCGCCGGACCTCAACCAGCCGCGCTACGTGTTGCCGGTTGATTTACGAGAGCAAGTAAAGAACGGCAAACTTTCACCACAAAACGCGATGGGGAAACTTTTGGAGCGCGCAAAAGCAGGTGACCGGGTGGCGCACCTGATTTTAGGCGGCGACGATGAGCCTTCCACCGAAATGGAGGACGTGGCAGAAGATAGAGGGTTGCAAGCGCTGGCGAATTCGATTTTGAACGTTGGCTTGCGACAGCCGATTAATGTGTATACTATGCCGAAACCGGATGCTCCGGGAGAAACATTCTATCAAGTGGCAGAAGGCGAGCGACGGTACTGGGCGCATCAGTTGTTGGTGTTGACCGGGCATGAGGAATTCTCTCGTATTCGTTGTATCATTGAAGCGATGCCTTCTGACGAAGCGGTCATTCGACGCCGCCAGCAAGCAGAGAATGCTGCCAGACAGGATTTGTCGGCGATTGCGCGCGCACGGTCAATTCGTCAAATCCGCGACCGACTGCGCATTGAATTGGGAACCCGGGTTCCCAATGAGACGACTATCAAACTTCCGAGCCAGCGTGAGTTGGATGAAGCCGTCGGCAAAGAGGTAAAAGCGTTTGCCGGACGAGCCATCGGTGGGCGCATGGTGCGAAACTATTTGCGCTTATTGAAGCTATCGGCGGAATTGCAGGATTTGGCGGAGGCAGGACAGCTAACTGAAAAACAATTGCGTCCGGTCTTGCAACTGAAAACCGATGAGGACCAACGAGAAATGATTTTGCAAATTATCGACCGTCAATTGTCGGGCCGCGCCGTGACGTCATTGTTGAATGCACCTCAGGGGCGGAAGGCATTGCGACGAGTTTCGTCGGTAGGCGTGGGGCAGCGCTTGGAAAAGCGTTTGTATCAGACGGCGAAAACAGTGTACGAGTTGATTTCTCTGGGTGATGAGGCATACGAGGCGGCATTGCAAAATGTGGCAGAGCGTTTTGCCGGAGATGAAACAATGGAGGGGGTGTTGGAAGCCATGCGAAAATTCATTGATGATTTACTTTCGCCGAAAAAGTAGGCTCGGTAACTTGGGAACCCGGGTTCCCAAGTTTTTTTTTTGGTATCTTCTCAATAATTTGGGGTAGAGGCAGAGCGCTGCTCATTTTGGCATTCCGACCATGAATCTTTGGGTAGGTCACGCTTTTAGCGTGACATCTTGCCCAATTGTCACGTCAAAGACGTGACCTACAAGATTAAAATGAGAATTGCCGGGTAGGGATAGAACACTGCTCTGCCCCTACATATTGAGATGATACTTTTTTTGCTTCAATGCTGAATGACGGATACAATACCCGGCGTGATGATTTAACTTGATGCGGAGGATGTCGTGTACGTAATTGAAAAAAACGGCTCGCACACCGTAATCTATGTCATGGAAACTGTCCCATGGCGAGAGCGAGTACCGTGTCTCTTGCGGCAGTTAAAGTTGCGCGTCCATGAATTATGGGCGTTTCGCGAGTTGGTGAAAAATTTAGTTGTTCGCGATCTAAAAGTTCGTTACAAAAACTCGGCGTTAGGCGTCTTGTGGTCGCTGTTGAATCCGCTCCTGATGATGCTGGTTTTTACGGCAGTTTTTACGGTGATGCGCGGGCAGGCAGTGAGTGATTTTCCGGTTTTTGTATTGATTGGCCTGTTGCCCTGGCAGTTTTTTGCCAATTCCGTGACGGCGGCAGCGGGGAGTATCGTGGGAAACGCGAGCTTGATAAATAAAGTGTACTTTCCGCGAGAAGTGTTGGTGATATCCGGTGCGCTGTCAAATTTGGTGAATTTCGCGCTGGCGTTGGTGGTGCTTTTCCCGGTGATGTTGTTTTTTCATATACCTTTTACGAGATGGGCGTTGCTATTGCCGATTGTTGTTTTTGTGGAACTGGTTTTCACGCTGGGTGTCAGCTTTATGGTGGCAACAGCAAACGTCTTTTATCGTGATGTGCAAATGATTATGGATGTGGTGTTGCTGGCAGGATTTTTCCTGACCCCAATTTTCTATTCGCTCGATATTTTGCCGCACAGTTACCTGCTGTGGGGAATGAATCTCGATATATGGCGCTTGACATACTACCTCAATCCGATGGCATCCATTATTGCCAACTATCGGGTTATTCTACTTCATGGAGGAGCCCCGGCAATTGACTTTTTGACGCGCACGCTCGCCACGTCTTTGCTTTTCTTTGTCATTGGATTATCATTCTTTTATCGTTATCAATCTCGATTTAGTGAGGAAATATGAACCAAAACATTCCAACTCAACCAACCTATGCAACACCTCCCGCATGGATGGAGGATGAAATTGACCTGCGGGAATATATCGCTGTCTTGATAAAATACTGGAGAATAATTATCGGGGTGGCGTTGCTCGCGGCAATTGTGGCGTTCGCCGTGTCTTCATTTTTGCCCCGAGTGTATGAAGCAACGGCTAGTGCAATTATCTTGAAATCTAAAACACAAGTTTCTTTTGACCCGAAATTCCAGACAACGACCGAAGACCAGTCAACGCAAAAAGGATACCAAGATACGCTGGTTGGCTTGGTTACCAACGGCGAAGTCGCCGGAACGGTGTTCGAAAATCAACGCGATGCATTGCCCGCAACAGTAACCGGAGTGGCGGATTTGTTGAAAAAAGTGAATGCTTCCAGCGCAGGAGACATCATTTCAATCAAAGTGTCCGACACCGATCCGACCCTCACCGCCAACCTCGCCGACGCCTGGGTTGAAGCGTATGTTACTTACGTGAACCAATTGTACAGTGACCGCACCGCTCCATTGCAGGTGGATGTGCAGTCGCAAGCGGGAGAAACCGAGACGGCTTACAGAGCAGCGCAATCAGCGTTAGAAAGTTTCTTAAAAAATAATCGTATTGACGCGTTGCAGCGTGAGATTTCGGTCAAGCAAGCTCAAATTAAAAAATTACGTGAGCAAGGCTCACGTGTGGAGCAGACGCCTGTTGACTTGTTTGCATTTCAATTGACAACATGGCACACCCGGTTACAAAACAAGTATGACCAGTTGGCGCTAATTGAAACTTGGCTGGATGACGCCGCATCCATTCGAACCCATGTTACTTCTGCCGAAACAACCGCCGCCGGGGCAGGAGATGCGCTGGCGCTTTTGATGCTCCAACGGAAAGCGCTGGCTCATTCGGCGGATGTCGATTCACAATTGCAGCTGCAGGTCTCGCCCGCTGATTTCTCCGGTGTCACGGTATCCATCGCAGATGTCGATTCGCTGATTGCAACGTTGCAGCAGCGACAAAATGAAATTAAACAGGATGTTCAATCATTGTCCACCCAATTCTTGGCAACCAGCGATGCGGTGACCCTATCGCCAACCCCGGCGACTCTAGAATCATATTTGCAAACGCTCGATGCCGGAGTGTCAGAATTGCAATCAGCGTTGGAGGCGCAATCAGCGAAAAAACGCGAACTTCAACAGACCCGCGATTTGGCGTGGAATAATTACACCACCATCCGGCGCAAACTGGCGGAACTGCAACTGTCCAGCCAGATTACCGACTCGCAGGTGCGTCTTGCCGCAAAGGCGTTGACCCCGGATAAACCTGTTTCCTCAAAACGGTTGATGAACACGGCGGTTGCCGGCGCATTAGGGTTGATGCTGGCTGTCTTCGCCGTGTTCGCATGGGAATATTGGCGCAACAACGGCGATGATGAAACAATAATGTCGCCTGCCACGACGGAGCAAAAATGATGATGAGAGCGCTCATTACCGGCGGGGCAGGGTTTATCGGCAGCCATTTAAGCGATGCGTTATTGCAACAAAACTACCACGTGACCGCACTCGATAATTTTTCCACCGGAACCCGTGACAATGTTACCCATCTGTTGGGACAGCCACAGTTTTCATTGGTGGAAGGGTCGGTTTTAGACGCGGCGCTGGTTGCCGATTTGGTTTCACAAGTTGATGTGGTTTTTCATTTGGCAGCAGCCGTCGGGGTGAAGTTAATTATGGACGACCCGGCGTTATCCATAGAAACGAATGTGCTGGGGACGCATACTGTTTTGCAAGCGGCAAAACAGTATCGGCGAAAATTAGTGCTGGCTTCAACATCCGAGGTGTATGGCAAAGGAATGAAAGTTCCATTTAGCGAAAACGATGATCGGCTGGTGGGTCCCACCATAAAAACACGGTGGAACTATGCCACCACCAAAGCGCTGGATGAATTTTGGACGTTGGCGTATCACGAACAATTTGGCGTGCCGGCGACCATATGTCGCTTTTTTAACACGGTCGGTCCGCGCCAAAGAGGACGTTATGGCATGGTCATCCCACGATTTGTAAAACAGGCATTGGCAAATGAACCGTTAACGGTGTATGGCGATGGCACTCAGACCCGTTCTTTTTGCGATGTGTCAGATGTAATCCGAGCAGTTACCCAATTAGCTGTATCTCCATCTGCCGATGGGGAGGTTTTTAATGTGGGCAATCCGGAAGAAATTAGCATCCGCCAACTCGCCGAAAAAGTCATCGCTCTTTCGGGTAGTAATTCGCTGCCTGTTATGTTGCCGTATGAGAAAGTTTACGGGACGGGATTTCAGGATATGCAGCGGCGAGTGCCGGACATTCAAAAAATCCAAAAACATCTTGGCTGGCAGCCAGTCATCTCGCTGGATGAAATATTGCGGCGGGTCATTGCCTATTATCGCCAAAAGTAATGGGGTAGGGTAGGGGAGGTTATTTTACCGAAATGCTTGATTGCAGATGTTCAAAAGTCGCCTGCCCGATACCGCGTACATGCATAATATCTTCTACTGCGTTGAATTTTCCATTCGTGTCGCGGTAATCGATGATGCGCTGGGCAATGGCAGGACCGATGCTCGGCAGCAATTCTAATTCCTGTAAATTTGCCGTGTTGATATTGACCTTCATCGGCGCGCGCGGTGTCGAAGATACGGTAGACGTGTTCGCGGGTTGAACACCCCCTTCCACAACCTGAGGGGTGGAGAAAGCTTCGGTTTTACGGGGTATATGAATATGTTGCTGGTCTTGAAGCTCCCGCGCCAAATTCACCACTTCAATATTGGCGGATGCTGTTATGCCGCCGGCCGCAGCGATGGCGTCTTTAATGATGGCGCCGTGCGGCAGAAAATAGACGTCAGGATGATTCACGGCGCCGCTAACATAAACGCGCAACGGTGTGGGAGTGTTGGTGGGAACGGGCGTTTCGGTGGGCAAAATAACGGTGGGGGTGAGTGTTTCCAGGGTGGGGACTTCAATATACACTCGCGACGATTCATTGTTTACTTGCGTATATGACCAGGCAATGGATACAACGGCAGCGATGATTAATGCGATAATAACCGGAAGACGGTTTCTATCAAGCCAATCGTTCATAATAAAACCATAGTGATGTAAATGCCAAACCGCAGAATTGCTTCAGCTTAACCCCAAAACGACGCGCCGTCAATTTTTCGATGCGATATTCCGAGTCCCCTGAAAAAAAGGTAAAAAATGGACCCCGGAGACGCAGGGTAGCACCGCAGTAAAGCGTGGTCAGACAAAATGGCACTGAGATGCCCGATGGTGATATGTCATTCCGGAAATTTCCGCAGGAAATTATCCGGAATCCACAATAGAATTTATGGATTCCCGCGAAAGCGGAAATGATACCGGCAAAATCTTTTGAAAATTACCACATCTGCGCAAATTGGACATCAAACTCAAAAACTTTAAATTCTCCGCTTCTCTGTGTCTCTGCGGTGAAAAATTGACCTTCTTTTAGGCGAGTCATATTCCATTCTCTCTAAAAATGGCGCGACCACAACCATATCTTACCGGATAAAAGCAAACCGCAAAACGGATTTGTGAAAAATGAAACATAGGCGTAAACTACTTGTGCAAGGGGAGAACTATTGTTAAAATAGACTTGTCTTGCCTTTTTTTTGCTGTAAAACGCGAATGGAGATGCGAAAATGACGAACTCAATTTATTTGACCACAACGGAACCGTATGTGGGCAAATCGCTGGTGTCGCTGGGGATAACGGCGATGCTGTTGCGCAATATCCCCGGTGGCAGAATCGGGGTGTTTCGCCCGGTGATAAAGGAAGCACTTGACGGGAAACGAGATAAAAATATAAACCTGCTGCTATCCCATTTTAAACTTGATATCCATTATGAAGAAACGTATGCCTTTACCAAACGAGAAGTGTCCCAAATTTTGGCGAAGGGAAACTCGCACGAGTTGGTTGATCGGGTTATTGAAAAATATAAAACCCTCGAAGCCAAAACCGATTTTATCGTGTGCATCGGCTCCGATTTTGTCGGGGTTGATACAGCGTATGAATTCGACATGAACGCCGAAATTGCCCACAATCTGGGTACGCCCATTCTGGTTTTAACCAACGGCGCCGACCGCGACCCCGAAACCATCGCCGGTTCAACGGTGGTAGCCATCGATTCATTCCGCGAAAAAGACTGCCAAATTTTGGGCGTGGTGGTCAACCGCGCCGATAAATCCAAACTGGATGATATTACTGCCGCCGTGCGGGCGCGGCTGGATCACGCCGATTATTGCGTTGCGGTGATACCCACCAACCGCACATTAGGCAGCCCCACCGTGGAAGAAATAAAAACTGCCCTTAATGCCGATGTGCTGTACGGGTGGAATCAATTGCGCAACAAAGTCTACCAATATCGGGTGATTGCCATGCAGTTGGAGCATTATCTGCCGTATTTGCAGGAAAATGCGCTGCTGATAACCCCCGGCGACCGCGGGGACGTGATTTTGAGCGCTCTGCAAGCTTCACAATCGCTCAACTATCCATCGCTGGCGGGAATTTTGCTGACGGGGGGACTGCAACCGGCGGAACCGTTGCGCAAACTGCTGGACGGACTGCCCAACCTGCCGCCCATTTTGTCCACCTCCACCGATACCTTCACCACTGCCACGCAGGTGGAGCCGATACGGGCGTATCTTACCCCGGAGAACCACGGCAAAATTGAGTTGAGCCTGCGAATGTTCGAAAAATACGTCAATACTAACCAGCTTGGTGACTTGATTTCTGCGACCCATCAAACAGGAATGAGTCCGCGCATGTTCATCTATAATTTGCAACAGAAAGCGTGCGCCGACAAAAAACACATTGTGCTGCCCGAAGGCGCTGAACTGCGTATTTTGAAAGCGGTAGAAATATTGCAGTTTCAAGAAGTTGTTGACATTACTTTGCTCGGAAATCCACACGAAATCAGGAAAATTATTCAAAATGAAGGATTGCGCATTGATTTGGAACAAATCAATATTGTTGAACCCTCCCATGCGCCGGAGTTTGATGAATATGCCGCTGCCCTATATGACCTGCGCAAGCACAAAGGTATCACGCGCGAACTGGTGCATGATTTAATGTGCGATGTATCGTATTTTGGCACGATGATGGTGTACAAAGGCGTGGCAGACGGAATGGTGTCCGGCTCGGCGCATACCACCCTGCATACCATCCGCCCGGCATTGCAATTCATCAAAACGAAGCCTGATTTTTCGGTGGTGTCATCGGTGTTCTTTATGGCGCTGGAAGACCGCGTGCTGGTGTATGGCGACTGCGCGGTGAACCCCGACCCCAACGCGCAAGAATTGGCAGAAATTGCCATTGCCTCGGCGGACACGGCAAAAGCGTTCGATATTGAACCGAAAGTGGCGATGCTGTCATATTCCTCCGGCGATTCGGGCAAAGGCGCGGAAGTGGAAAAAGTGCGCGAAGCCACCCGCATGGTTAAAGAACGCCGCCCCGATTTGCTGGTGGAAGGTCCCATCCAATATGATGCCGCTGTTGACCCCGCTGTTGCGCGCACCAAACTGCCCGAATCGCCGGTGGCAGGGCAAGCGACCGTCTTCATCTTCCCCGATTTGAATACCGGCAACAACACCTACAAAGCTGTCCAGCGCGAAACCGGCGCCATCGCCGTTGGCCCGGTATTGCAGGGGCTGAACAAACCGGTCAACGATTTGAGTCGCGGCTGCACGGTCGAGGACATCGTGAACACCGTCGTCATCACCGCCATTCAGGCGCAAATGGAGTAACCCATGAAAATTCTTGTCATTAATGCCGGAAGTTCATCCATCAAATATAAACTGTTTGCCTTCCCCGAAAAAACCGCACTGGCCGCCGGGCTGGTTGAGCGCATCGGCGAGGCTTCCAGCCGCATCATCCACACCATTTTTAATGGGGATGATGCCCGCACGGTTACCAAAGATTTGGTGTTGCCCGACCATCGTGCCGGGTTGCAGCATGTGGCAAATTTATTAATGGATGCGGAAATCGGCGTGATTGCCGATGCCGCTGAAATCAGCGCGGTGGGGCATCGCGTGGTGCATGGGGGAGAAAAATTTGCTCAAACCACGCGCATCACCCCCGAGGTGAAATCGGTCATCGAGCAGCTTTCGCCCTTTGCGCCGTTGCACAATCCCCCCAATTTACAGGGCATCACCGTGGCGGAAGAGGTTTTTCCCGATGCGGTGCAGGTGGGGGTGTTCGATACCGCCTTCCACCAAACCATGCCGCCGCACGCCTACCGCTACGCCATCCCCAACAAATTTTACGATGAGCACGGCATTCGAGTGTACGGTTTTCACGGTACATCACACCTGTATGTCAGCCGTCAAGCCGCAGACATGCTCGGCAAACCGCTGGCGGAAACGAATCTCATTACCGCGCATCTGGGTAATGGCGCGAGCATGGCAGCCGTGGCGGGTGGGCGTTCCATCGACACCTCGATGGGGTTCACGCCGTTACCGGGGTTGATGATGGGGTCTCGCTGCGGCGATTTAGACCCGGCGGTGGTATACTATTTGGGAACCAAGCTGGGTAAATCGTTTACCGAAATTGACCGCATTTTGAACAAAGAAAGCGGGTTAATCGGCATAACCGGGGTTAACGATTTGCGCGACATCGAAGACCGCGCCATAGCGGGTGATGCACAGGCGAATTTGGCGCTCGACATGTACGCCTATCGCATTCGGAAATATATCGGCGCGTATGCCGCCGCGTTAGGGCGAGTGGACGCACTGGTGTTCACTGCCGGGGTTGGGGAGAACAGCGACATCATTCGCGGGCGTGCGTGCGCCGGGCTGGAAAATCTGGGCATCGCGCTGGACGCCGTCAAAAACGCCGGACGCAAAAAAGAAGCCGTCGCCATCCACGCCGCCGGCAGCCCCGTCAAAATTTTCGTCATTCCCACCAACGAGGAGCTCGAAATCGCCCGGCAGACGGTTGAAGTTGTAAAGTCTGCGTAAGATTTTGGTGATTGCCCCAAAAAATGTTTGCAGATTTTGATATTTGTGGCTATAATGGGGGGGTGAATGTGATGACATCAAATATTGCCCGCCAGGCTGAAGATAGTGTGATTGATATATCCCCAAACTTGAAAAATAGTTTGGGGCGTTTGTTTTCCGCCCACCCGGAAGTGGCAAAAGTCATCGTCTTTGGGTCGCGGGCGCGAGGTGACGCGGATGAGCGCTCGGATATTGATTTGACGATTGTTGCCCCATCGGCGACACCGCGTCAGTGGTTGGACGTTGTGTTTGCGCTGGAAGATATGGATACCCTGCTGTCCATAGATGTTGTGCGTTGGGCGGAAGCCTCGTCAGCGTTAAAAGCACGCATCATCGCCGAAGGGAAAGTGTTGTATGAGCGTCGGAGCAGCAAATGTTGAATGACCGCAATCAAACATCGCATATTTACAACGAGGCAATGGCGCGACAAATTTATGACCGTATAAAAATATATACTCCCGAGATGACGCAAATTTACCAATTTTTGGAAGAGAATTTTGGTTGAATGTTATAGAAAGTGGCAGGGTCAATTGAAATGATAAATGCGATGTTAACTCAAATTGACGGGTAATCAACCGGTAACCGACATTGACACTGAATGAGATTTTACAGCGAGTGGTGATAATGGGACGATTATATGGAATCTAAATTTATGGAACGATATGGGAAAATAGAAGATTTAGACCGCTCGTTTGATGTGTCCTTTTGGCAATCTCAATCTGCCGACGCGAGATTTAAAGCAACTTGGGACTTGATAGTACATGCGTCTAGCATTAGGGGGATTAATGTTCGTCAACTCAGACTTCACCGAACTGTTGAATCTTTTCAAACGCAACGCCGTTAAATATTTGATTATCGGTGGTTACGCTGTTATTCAATATGCCGAACCACGTTATACAAAAGACCTTGATATTTGGGTCAGTGCCGATATAACGAACGCTTCCGCTGTTTACAAAGCATTGCAGGAATTTGGCGCACCCTTAGTCGGTTTGACTGAAGCTGATTTTTCGGAAGAAGGTTATTTTTATCAGATGGGAAATCCTCCAATTCGAGTTGATATTTTGATGGGCATTCCGGGGATTACCTTTATGAAGGCATGGAAGAATCGGGTGAACATAAATTTTGATGACGTGGTGGTGTCATTTATTTCTAAAGAGGATTTGATTATTGCGAAACAAGCATCCGGTCGCACGCAAGATTTGCTTGATATCGATTTGCTGACGAAAGCCGGTGATATTTAAAGGTATGAGTATTGCTCTTTAAGCTTTCGGGAGAAAATCAGTCAACGGTGATAGGGTCTTTGAGCTTTTCGAAGGTGGCGGTTCCGATACCGCTGACATTCATCAATTCCTCGATAGCGCTGAACCCGTCAACCTCGACGCGATAATCGAGGCTTTTTTGCGCCGTGGCCGGCCCAATGCCGGATAGTAATTCGAGCTGAGGTTTGGTGGCGGTATTTAAATTTAGCACCACTGGGGATAGCGATATTTATCGAAAAAGTCTTGCTTGTCTGGAATGGTCAACCTCGATGTATGACTGCGTTTTTTATCGTTCGGAAATCTGATAGCTTTTACTTTAAGGACGATTTTAATCGCTGTCAACGTTTGATTTTCGGTTTTGAGGGAAGGTAAATTTTTTGAGAAGACTTGGATGAAATCGAAAAAATTTTGCAGTTCGGTTAAAAAGGCATTATACTGTGCGAGTAATTTTCACTTTTTGAATATTGAGTTTGTAGATGGAACCAGGTGGTTTGTTCACTTCATCAAAAATTATGGACAAATGATATAATCAGGAAGGAATTATGACCGATAAGTGGATTGATTCAAATGAGTTTTGGCAAAATAAGCGCGTGTGTGTTACGGGCGGCGGCGGTTTTTTAGGGTCCGTGGTGGTGCGCAAACTGCATGAGCGAGGTGCCGCCGAAGTTTTTGTCCCTCACAAAAAAGAGTACGATTTGGTGCAACCGGAAGCAATCAAGCAATTATTGACTGACGCAAAACCCGATATTATCATCCATCTGGCGGCGCAGGTGGGCGGCATTGAAGCCAATCGCTTGCATCCCGCCGAATTCTTTTACAACAACCTGATGATGAGTGTCCCCTTGATGCACGAAGCCTGGCAAGCGGGCGTGGAAAAATTTGTCGCAACCGGCACCGTTTGCGCTTATCCAAAATACACGCCCATCCCCTTCAAAGAAGAAGATTTGTGGAACGGATACCCGGAAGAAACCAACGCCCCCTACGGATTGGCAAAGAAAATGATGTCGCCATCCACGCCGAGGGCAGCCCTGTTAAAATCTTCGTCATCCCCACCAACGAGGAATTGGAAATCGCCCGGCAGACGTTCGGGGTTGTAAAATCTTCGTAAAACTTTGGTGTTTTCCCAAAAAATGTTTGCGGATTTGAAAATTACGGACTATAATGGGGTGGTGATTGTGATGACATCAAATGCTGCCCGCCAAGCTGAAGATAGTGTGATTGATATATCCCCAAACTTGAAAGATGGTTTGGGGCGTTTGTTTGCCACTCATCCCGAAGTGGCAAAAGTCATCGTCTTTGGGTCACGGGCGCGGGATGACGCGGAAGAGCGGTCGGATATTGATTTGGCGATTGTCGCCCCGAATGCGACTTCGCGTCAGTGGTTGGACATTGTGTTCGCGCTGGAGGATATGGATACCCTGTTGTCCATAGATGCCGTGCGTTGGGCGGAAGCCTCGTCAGCGTTAAAAGCACGCATCATCGCCGAAGGGAAAGTGTTGTATGAGCGACAAAAAAGTGCAACAAAGCCTCGTCAATCTTGATGCCGCGCTAAAGCGGTTGCAAGAGGCTTTGCAGGAACCGGAGGACAACAGCCTGGTTGTGGATGGGACTATTCAACGCTTCGAGTTTGTGATTGAACTTTATTGGAAAACGCTCAAACGCATTTTGGCATATAATGGTATTCAAACACACACGCCGCGTGAAACCCTTCGGCAGGCATACCGAGCCAATTGGTTGGATAATGAATCGCTGTGGCTTCAAATGCTGAACGACCGCAATCAAACATCGCATATTTACAATGAGGCAATGGCGCGGCAAATTTACGACCGCATAAAAACCTATGCCCCCGAAATGGCGCGAATTCACCGGTTCTTGCAAGAAATGTTTGGTTGAGTATTGAAAGCAACTTTCAAAGTTGGAGAAATTATGACTGATAATTGGATTGACTCAAATGAGTTTTGGCAAAACAAACGCGTATGTATTACCGGTGGTGGAGGTTTCTTGGGCTCTGTAGTTGTGAAGAAATTAAGACAACGCGGAGCTGCTGAAGTATTTGTGCCTCGAAAAAGGGATTATGATTTAGTCCGGCTTGACGCTATCAAGCAATTGCTAGTAGATTCCCGTCCAGATATTATCATTCATCTGGCGGCGCAAGTAGGTGGCATTGAGGCAAACCGCCTGCACCCCGCCGAATTCTTTTACAACAACCTGATGATGAGCATCCCTTTAATGCACGAAGCATGGCAAGCGGGTGTAGAAAAGTTTGTGGCTACCGGCACGGTTTGCGCCTATCCCAAATATACGCCCATTCCCTTCAAAGAAGATGATTTGTGGAATGGCTATCCCGAAGAGACTAACGCCCCCTATGGCTTGGCAAAAAAAATGATGCTAGTGCAATCACAGACCTACCGCGAACAATATGGTTTTAATTCTATCTTTCTTCTGCCAGTGAATTTATACGGACCCGGTGATAATTTTGACTCCCAGAGTTCGCACGTTATCCCAGCACTCATCCGCAAGTGTGTAGATGCCAAACAACGCGGTGATAACTATATTACCGCTTGGGGCGATGGCTCTCCCACCCGTGAATTTTTGTACGTGGACGATGCCGCTGAAGGCATTTTGCTGGCAACGGAACGCCTGAACCAAAGCGTACCCGTAAACTTGGGGAGCGCGTTTGAGATCAGTATCAAGGATCTACTGGAACTAATTGTGAAACTGACCGGCTTTGAGGGCGAAATAAAATGGGATGCCAGCAAACCGAACGGGCAACCCCGTCGCAAGCTGGATACTGCTCGTGCTAAAAAACTTTTTGGCTTTAAATCGCAAACGACGTTTGAAGAAGGCTTGCAAAAGACCATTGATTGGTACGTAGAACACATTGGCGATGTGCGTGAAGTTAAGTATGAATGAGATAGATTTTTATGATAAATTTACGTGAAAAGGCAATTAAAGGAGTTGCCTGGTCAGCCGTTGAAAAATGGGGGACGCAGGCATTTTCTTTTGTTATTTTCTTGATCTTGGCTCGCTTGTTGAATCCGGAAGATTTTGGCTTGGTGGCTTTGGCAACTGTTTTCACGGCATTTATCCAGATTTTTTTAGATCAGGGATTTTCTGCGGCAATTATCCAGCGAGATGTGGTAGAGCCGATTCATCTTGACACCGCTTTTTGGGTGAATATGATGGCCGGTATCCTGTTTGCTGGGGTTACGGTTTGGTTTGCACCTTCAATTGCCGTTTTCTTTAACTCTCCTGAATTAACGCCGATTATAAAATGGTTGTCATTGGTTTTTATATTTGTGGCGTTAAGCAGTACGCAACAGGCAATTTTACGCCGAGATTTCTTGTTCAGGAGTTTAGCTACTCGAACTTTAATAGCTCGTATTGCAGGTGGTTTGGTAGGGATTGGTTTTGCCCTCTCAGGTTTTGGGGTATGGAGTTTGGTTGCGCAAAATTTATTCGGGGCTTTTGTGGGTGTGCTGGTTTTATGGCGAGTTAGCGATTGGCGACCAGGTTTCCGATTTTCCGGTACTCATTTTGTTGAACTGTTTAAGTTTGGTTTCAATATATTTGGAGGCAAGATTTTAGGTTTTTTCAGCGTTAAAATAGATAATTTTCTAATTGGTTACTTTTTGGGCCCGACTCAATTAGGTTACTATACTATTGCTTATAGTTTGCTAGAACGGATTCTTGACCTTTTTCAAGGAGTCACTGCTTCAGTTATCTTCCCAACCTTTTCTCGTTTGCAAAATCAGCCAAAAAAATTACAGCGAGTATTTTTCGTTGCCACAGAACTGACTGCTTTTATTGCTTTCCCGATTTTTATTGGATTATTTGTACTGGCGCCTGAGTTCATTGTTGGATTATTTGGAAAACAGTGGTCACTTAGTATCTCTGTGATGCGTGTTCTTGCGTTAGTTGGTATATTAATGTCAGTTTCTAGTTATATTGGTCAATTTATTATCGCCTCAGGGAAACCTGAGCGATTATTGATATTACAAATATCAGCTACTTTAGTTAGGGTTATAGGGTTTCTATTAGTGGTTAATCAGGGCATTATTGCTGTTGCATGGGTATTTGTTTTATCTACTTATGCAATAGTTCCTTTTTACTTGTGGGTAGCAATTAAAGTAGAGCCTTTTAGTTTAAAAGAATATCTGTCTCATTTGATATTGCCTATATTTACCCCTATTATTATGGGGCTGTTAATTCTTTGGGTAAAATATTTCTTAGGTGGTCATCTTGGAAATGCGTTTGAAAATATCTTTGTACAATTAATTTTGTACACTGTGATAGGGGGGGTATTATATTTGCTGATGGTTTATTTGTTTAAACCATCTATTATACACCAAGTTTTTGAACTTACTGAAATAGTTTTTATCAAGAACTCCAAGCAAGCATAGAGGCAAAAGATGAAAAAATATATTGTCATCACTACAATCAATCCTAAATCGACTGGTATTGAAAAATTTGAACAACTTACTGATTGGCAAATTAATCTAGTGGGCGATAAAAAAAGCCCAACGATAAAATCATCCGGTAACTTAACCTTTTTATCTGTTGATGATCAGCTTGATCTCGGTTTTGAACTGGCAAAAATCTGTCCTTATAATCACTATACTCGAAAAAATATTGGTTATTTGTATGCGATGCAGCAGGGGGCAGATATCATTTATGATACCGATGATGATAATTTGCCATATGATGATTGGGTTTTTCCTTCTTTTGCATACAAAGGGCAGGTTATTTCGAGGCCGTCCTATGTAAATATATACCAGTATTTTACGGATGCTTTCATCTGGCCCCGTGGTTTTCCTTTGGATGAACTTCAGCAATCCCTAAGTAAACAAACCATTTTTGAAGATGAACTTAATGTTGGTGTTTGGCAGGGTTTAGCCGATTTGGACCCCGACGTTGATGCTATTTATCGTTTATTATTTTCTACAGAGACGACATTCAAAAAACGCCCCCCACTTGTTTTGACTCAAGGAATCTACTGTCCCTTTAACTCCCAAAATACGCTTTGGCATAGTCAAGTGTTTCCCTATCTTTATTTACCTGCTACCACCAGTTTTCGCTTCACAGATATTTTGCGTGGTTATATTGCTCAGTATCTAATGTGGGAACAAGATTTTCACTTAGGGTTTACTCAAGCCACTGTGTATCAAGAACGAAACGAACATAATTTGATGAAAGATTTTAACGATGAAATTGAATGTTATCTCAATGTAAAATCAATTGTTAAACTATTAACTGAAATAAAGTTAGCTGGTGATCCGTTAATGGATATTGAAATAGTTTATAAGTTGTTAGCCAACCATAATTATGTAAAAACTAAAGAGATTGATTTAATTCAAGCTTGGATACACGACTATAAGAATATAGCTAGTTCTACGTTGTTGGAGGAATAAGATGGAGCAAGTAGAGTTTTTAACTATTTATGCTACATTTGGGAATTTATCGGTGGTAAAACAAACGCTTCCCTCTGTTATTGAGGAGACAAAACGTAATAATGCACAACTAATAGTTCACGATTCAACTGTAAAAGGACGAAGTGAAAAATGGACTTATTTACAGGAACTTAATCAAAACAACGACTTCTTCTTACTTCTTTCGGACAATCTTTCAATGGCACATGCCAGAAATATGTGTTTGGCTTTGGGGCAAGAACTGTATGCCCCAAGCTATATCTGTATGATGGAGGATGACCACGGCTTTAAGGAGGGTCTTATTCCATCTTTAGTAAATGCTATGAAACAATATTATGGGCAAATATCCCCAAATGAATTAAGATATGGCTTATTTACAGGTTGCGGAAAACATCACTATGCTAAAAGACATATTTTAGATGATGGGCATGCTTATCCTGACTTTGATTCTCTTCCTGGAAAATTGGGGGGAGCTAATAGTTGCTTTCGTTGTGCGCCAACCGCACATTGGAACAATGTGTTGAAAGGATATGATACAGATGAATATCTTATTTCTACGTACCAAACTAGTAATTTAAATCGTAGAAATTACAACAAAGGTTTTACTACCCTTATTGTTGATAACGGCGATAAGATGTTTGATGTAGAGGCGATAGGTAGAGGCACTAGTACTGAGAAAGCCGTGAAATTGTGGGATGAACAATATACGGCAAGTGATCCAAGGAGTAATTATATTGGTAAAGACAATTCATTTGGGAATAAATACAAGAAGCAAAGTTTTGTTAATGTGTTAAAATCCCGGATTGTGAGCAAAGGATGAAATTCCTGAATATGCTAATAGCACTTGTACTTGATGAATTCAAATCTGAATTTCCAGGAGAAGTTGATGTTTTTATCACGTGTTAAAAAAGGATTACGAGATATTCTCAG